>JBAPZS010000060.1:0-10167 GCA_049285355.1 Candidatus Cybelea sp.
GGCTGGATGGAGTATCCGCCGGTCTCGCTGCAGGGTGCGGCCGGAACGTCGATGTGGTGTGCGGCGATCTTCCTCGTCGGCGTAAGCTCGACAATGACGGGAATCAACTTCGTCGTTACGATCTTGAAGATGCGCGCGCCGGGCATGACCTTTACTCGTATGCCGCTTTTCGTTTGGGGACAGTTCGCGACGGCGCCGCTGCTGATGATCGCGACGACGGCGCTGGCCGCAGCGCTGGCGGCACTCTTCATCGAGCGCCAGTTCGGCGTGCCCTTCTACGATCCGACCAAAGGCGGAAGCCCCGTCATGTGGCAGCACATGTTCTGGTTCTACTCGCACCCGGCGGTCTACATCATGATTCTCCCGGCCTTCGGCATCATCTCCGAAGTACTGCCGACCTTTGCGCGCAAGCCGATATTCGGCTACAAGCTCATCGCGTTCTCGTCGATGGCGATCGCGTTGGCCGGATTCATGGTCTGGGCGCACCACATGTTCACGTCTGGTCTGGCGCCGTTCTTGCAGCTGCCGTTCATGATCATTACGTATCTTATCGGCATTCCGACGGGGATCAAGATTTTCTCTTGGGTCGCCACGCTGTTCGGAGGAAAGATCCACTATACGACGGCGATGCTTTTCGCAATCGGCTTCGTCGGGCTCTTCACGATCGGCGGGATCACGGGAATTTTCCTGGCCGCGATTCCGTTCGACCTGCACGTGCACGGGACGTACTTCATCGTCGCGCACCTGCATTACGTTCTGGTCGGCGGCAGCCTCATGGGAATCTTCGCCGGTATGTACTACTGGTTCCCGAAGATGTCGGGCCGGCTGCTCAACGAGACGCTCGGCAAGCTCCACTTCTGGCTCTTCTTCATCGGCTTCAACTGCACGTTTCTTCCGATGCATTGGTTGGGCGTGATGGGCATGCCGCGCGAGGTCGCAACGTACGACCCGCAGTTCGCCTTCTGGAACCGCTTCGAATCGTTCGCATCGTATCTCATGACGTTCGCGATTCTGATCTTCTTCGTGAACGTAATCTGGAGCATTCGTTACGGCAAACGCTCCGGGCCCAACCCGTGGGGCGCGCGCACGCTGGAGTGGCAGGTTCCTTCACCCCCGCACTATTTCAACTTCAAGCACATTCCGACGGTCTACGGCCTACCGTACGATTTCGGCCAGCCGCTGCCGTACGCGGGGTTGGAGGAGGAGCTTACCGACTCGCCGCCGCCGGTCGCGGCCGGAGCGCATTGATGTCGGTTGCAGCGATCGGCGCCGACGCGCAGGGACACGTCGATCAGCTCTACGTAGAGACGCGGGAGCTGCGGCTGCAGGGCTTTTTGCTCTTCCTGATCAGCGATTGCGTGCTCTTCTCGTCGTTCATCTTCGCCTATCTCTATCTTCGCAACAGCGGACAAGGCTGGCCGCCGCCGGGAATTCAGCGGCTTGATGTGGCCTTTGCCGCCTGGAACTCGGTCGTGCTCTTCGGCTCCGGTGCGACGATGCACTACGCGCTCGAGAACTTCAAGCACGGCAAGTTCATGAACTACATGTGGTTTCTGCTGGCGACCATCGTGCTGGGCGCGGGCTTTCTCGGCGGCCAAGCCTACGAGTACAACCATTTGATCTTCGGCGAGCACGTGACGTGGGCGGGCAGCGGCATCTTCGGCGCCTCGTTCTTCACGCTCACCGGAATGCACGGCCTTCACGTCTTCTTCGGCGTCTGCTACCTGACGGTGCTCGTGCTGCAGTCGGCCGCCGGCGTCTACACTCGCGGCAAGTACTTCGGAATCACCGCCGGCACGCTTTACTGGCACTTCGTCGACGTGATCTGGGTCGTGCTGTTTTCAATCTTCTACTTAATTTAGGAGCGACGTCATGAATGCGGCGATCATCGAACGACTGGGAGCGGTTACCGCCGGCATCGCCGTGGCGGCCGTTGCATTCTATGCGCTCTATAAGGACTGGAAGTCGACCGGCGTCGAGAACCAAGTCTTCAAAGTGATGCTGTTCTTGCTCGGGGTCGGTGCGATACTTGCGTTGCTGGCCGGGCTAAACCTGATCGGCTTTACGCCGGCGAAGGGAGCGTAACGATGATCGTTCGCGACGACGAGTACCTCGACTTTAGCCGCGTTCCCGAGAGCCGTGGAATACCGCCGGCGCTCGTGCGCGTCGCCCTCGTCGGCCTGCTCATCATCTTCGCAATCGGCGGAGCCGTCTGCCTCATGTCCGGCTACGGCCACCATTGGCCCGCGAACACGACGATGCGGGCACCGCTGAATAATCCGTAACGATCCCGCTAGGCCTTTGCCGGGCGCCTCGGGCAGCGGTTGCCTCCGGGTCTATTAATTTTGATCGGCTAGTTTCGGAGCTCGGATCGTTTGCCCGTCACAGCGTTTATAGATGTATCCGGCGACCTTGCCGGTTGTGTCACGGTAGAACGTTTCGGTGCCTAAGTCGTCCGACTGCGTCGTGGCGTTTGGGTCAACGAAAATCAATGGGTCAATCGAGCCCCCTAGGTTGGAAACGAGGCGTGAACCGCTAATACTTACCGTGTCGATCATTCCCGGAGCCCATCTATAACGACCGGTAAATGGAGCGAGTGCGGGTGGCGGGTGAGTCATACCCTTCGCGTAGTTCTTTTGCAGAACGGTTACCTGGGACGCCTGCGCCAGCCACTGCCCATGCTCTTTCGCGAAGAGTATCGTTATACGGAAGTTAGTGAATACCGGCCCGCCGGGAAACTTCTCTGTTTCCACGGACTTGCCGGTTACGAGCGCTGTTTCCCCAATAAAGCGTACCGACGGAAGCCCAACCCACTTTGATGCATCGGGGTAAGTCGCGGCTTTTTTCGCGGCGACGACGGCAGCTTTCGTAAGTATCGCACCATCGTCTTGGATGGACTGGTAATGATCCGATGTATAACTAGCCCAGGTTCCGACGTCGTTTGCACCCAACGCGTTCATGCGTAGAATACTTATTCGCAAAAGCTCGCTCGTATCGTCCGACGTAGCCCTTCCAGTCGCGTAACTGACCAGCGCAAGAGCGGTAAATACGATGACGAGGCTACAAATCGAGAGGCGCGTGATATTCATGGCGATACCCCTTTCGCTGTGCGAGTAACGCGATCATAACACGGGATTCAGGCTCGACGCTCGCCGGAGGCGCCTCGTTTTGAAGGGCCTTACAGAGCGGGGGATGACGATGACCCGACCCGTGCGAACATCCCGGGATGAACGAGGCATCGACGACGCCGGGCTGCGTGTTCGGTAATGCTAGGCGCATTCTGCGTGTTGAAGCAGCTGCCCTGCTTACTGCGCTCCTTATCGCATACTATCAAATGCATGCGAGTTGGCTGCTTTTCATCGTACTGATCTTAGCACCAGATGTGGGAATGATTGGCTATCTTCGCGGGACATGCGTTGGCGCATGGTCGTATAATGCGCTCCACAGCTATGTTGGCCCGGTCATCGCCTTGGCAGCGGCAGTTGAATTTTCTCGTGCACTTCTACCATTTGCGATTATCTGGGCTGCTCACATCGCGCTCGATCGCACGCTCGGCTACGGACTGAAGTATTCTGACTCGTTCGCGCATACGCACCTGGGAGTAATCGGCCGCAGACAGTCTCCGCTAAAGGTACGTGAGCCGGGAGGCTCGGAGATCTAAAGGTCGGCGCTGCGGCCGTGGCGCGTAGCGATTCCGATCGCCAGCAACGGCAGCTGATCGTCGGGGAGCAGACCGGTGGGCTTGCCGTCGATTTTGTGGATGCCCGCGTACACCGAGAACTCGACGTGCGCGGGGATCGTCGCGTTCGGTAAGCGACGCTTGCCGAGCCACTCCCATTCGCAGGCAACCGTGCGATCGGCAAAGAGCGCGGCCGCGTAGCCGCAGGCGTCGATGCGCGAGCGCTCGTCGGGTTCGCGATAGCGAACGTAGCCGTCCACGATGTAGATCGGCCGAAACGTCTGAACGTATGCGACGATCGGTGCGATCAGTACGGCGACGAAGTAGCCGGCGAAGGCGATGGCGCCGAGCGCAAAGATCCACGCGACCTTAATGAGCGTCGCGTCGGAGGCGACGTGGCGGGCGCGATAGACGATACCCCACGTCAACACGGCCATGAAGAGCATGCCGATCAGCGGTTCGATCGCCAGCGCGAAGCGGCCGGTGAGGCCGCGCCAAACGATCGCGCGTTCCGATGCCGTCCAACGGCGTCGTGCAAGCGCGTTGCGGCGCCGAGCGAAGCCGTCGCGTTTCACTACGCCGGCTCTTCGACCGGGCGCCGGCGTTCTTCTTGCCGCGACTTCAGCGATGCCGCGAGGATGAGTGCGACGAACGCAATCGCGGCGAAGGCGAGGTAGGCGTGGCGATAGCCTGCAACCTCGCTTTGCGCCGCGCTCATGAGGCCGCCGGCGAGCGCGCTGCCGAGGATCTGACCGACGATGAGCGCTTGGCTGAGAAGGCCGACCGCCGTCGCGCGAGCGTGGCCGGGTGCTTCATTCGTAACGATGTAACGCGTGGGGGCACCAAGCAGCGCGCCGAATCCGCCGCCGGCGATAACGATCGCAAGCAGCGCGAGCGGAAGCGAACTGAAGTAGAGCGCGAAAAGCGCGAGGCCGATCTCGCTGAACAGCGCACCCGCCAGCAGGACGTCGCGGCTGCCGATTCGGTCCAGTGCCCGTCCCGAGGCCGGAATGACAATGACGAAGGCGAGTGCTCCCAGCGCTGCGGCAAAGCCGGCGGCCGCGGCCGAGAGGCCGTCGGCGCCGACGAGCACCGCGGGAATGAAGAAGAGCGACCCCTCCAACATTCCTACGACGATCTCCAACATATAGGTTCGCACGAGCTGCGGCGTCCGCAAAAGCGCGAGCGGTATGAGCGGATCGCTCGCACTTCGCTCCCAGAACGCAAAGCCGATGAGAATTGCGACCCCGCCCAGTCCGATCGCGATGCTCGAAATGATCAGCCCGTCCATGAGCAGCAGCAGCCCGTTGCAGAGCAAGACCAGCCCCACGACGTCGAGTGTTTTGCGCCGTTGCGGCGCGCTCGCCGGCAGTTCTCTGGCGGCTAGCAACATGACGACGCCCGCGAGCGGAAGATTCGCCACGAAGATGTAGCGCCACGAGAGATAATGCGTGATGACGCCGCCGACGCTCGGGCCGATGATCGCCGCGATACCCCAGGTTGCGGCGACCATGCCGAGTGTTGCACCGCGCCGGTCAGCCGGCACGACGTCACCGATCGTCGCGGTTGCGATCGGAAAGATTCCGCCTGCACCGAGCGCCTGGATCGCACGCCCGGCGAGGAAGATTGTGTACGTCGGCGCGACGATCGCAACGATGCTTCCGGCCGCAAAGAGCGCCATGCAGAGCAGATAGATGGGGCGGCGTCCATAGCGGTCGGCCAACGACGACGCTACGGCAATCGATAGAACGGTAACGAGGAGGTAGAGCGTAAAGACCCACGCGAGATCGCCCGTTTGGACGGTAAACTCGCGTCCGAGCGCCGGGAGCGCCGGCGAAAGCACGCTCAGGTCGAGCGCCCCCGCAAAGACGCCGAGAGAGAGCGTCCAGAGTAATCGGGTCACGAGACGATTCGGTCGATCACCATGACCGCGCACATCAACGCGAGGTAGAGCAACGAGTAGCGAAAGAGTTGGCGCGCCGCGCTCGTATCGTCTCCTTCGCGCCACGTGCGCCAGGCGTCGAGCATGAAGATTCCACCCAGCACGGCTGCGGCCCCGAAGTAGAGCGCACCCATCACGTGCAGCGGATACAAGAAGAGTGACGCGGCGACCAGGACGATCGAGTAGTAGATAATCTCGCGCTTAGTGCGCTCGCGTCCGTAGACGTTGGGAAACATCGGAATGTTGGCCTTGGCATAATCGGTCTCGGTCATGAGCGCAAGCGACCAAAAGTGCGGCGGCGTCCAAAGGAAGATCAAGGCGAAGAGGCCGAGCGCCGGCGCGCCGACGGTGTGCGTAACCGCGGCCCAGCCGACGAGCGGCGGGACGGCGCCCGCGGCGCCGCCGATGACGATGTTCAGCGGCGTGATCCGCTTGAGCCACATCGTATAGACGACGACGTAGTAGATATTGCCGGCGAGCGAGAGCCAGGCGGCCAGCGGGTTGACGAATATGTAGAAGAGCGCGAACGAGGCGCCCCCGGCGAGCAGTGCGTAGATCGTCGCGTTACGCGGCGAGATACGGCCTTGTGGAATGGGGCGCGCTGCGGTGCGCTTCATCACTCGATCGATATCGGCGTCCCAGACGCAGTTGAACGCGCCCGCCGATCCCGCTGCCAGCGCGCCAGCCAGGAGCGTCCAGAACAGCAGCGCAGGTGCGGGAAGTCCGCGGGCCGCCATTACCATGGATGCCGCGGTCGTAATGAGCAGCAACACGATGATTCGCGGTTTCGAGAGCTCGTAGTAGTCGCCGATACGCGCGAGCGCCGTCATTGGTTGGCACCCCTCGCGCGGACGGGCTGCGCCGAGGGCTGCGCCGCCTCATCCAAGATCGCAAAAATCGTGGCGACGAAGAACGCCAAGAACACCAGAGCGGCGTTCACGGCGTGCGCTTCGCGCAAATCTAGCGGCAAGCGCAGCGTCACGTTGAGCAAGCCGAGCACGACCTGAAGGCAGATCAAGCCCATGCCCGTCGCAAGCGTTGCGCGCACGCGTTCGGAGGCCGCTCCCGCCCACGCGAGCGCGAGCGTCGCGGCGGCGAGGATTAACGTCGCGGCCGCCGCGGCGCGATGCAGCATCTGCGCGTATTGGCCCGCGGTGCGAATGATAACGTTGCCCGCGCAATCCGGAATCGAGAGGCAGGCGAGACCCGCGCCGCTCGAGCTGACGTACGCGCCGATGCACATCGTGACGAACGCGAGCGTCGCCGTCGAGCTGAGCGCGAGGACTAGGCGCGCGGACCCACGCGAGGTAGCCTGAATCGGTGCGGCCGTCGCCGGCAAGGCGGCCGAAAAGACGGCCATTGCGGAGAGGGCCGCGATGAACGCCATCGCGACGGCCCAGTGCAGCACGACGGAGAGGGGCGAATTCTGCAAACGGACCGTCGCGGCTCCCAGCACGACTTGAACGACGAACAGCGTGACGATAATCGCAAGCGTCGGTCCGATAAAGGACGAACGCCGGCGTTGCGGCCATGCCGCTGCAATGAGCGCGATCGTCAGCGGCGCCACGAGAAACGCAAGCAGGCGATGCGTCCATTCCCACAGCGTCCCGCCGGTTAGCGTTGGGATGAGATGCCCGCGGCAGAGCGGCCAATCGGGGCAGGTTAGCCCCGCGCCATTGATTCGGGTCCAGCTGCCGAGCGTGACGGTCATCAGGGCGACGAAATCCGCGGCGAGCGCGAGATGGAGCACTCGTTTCATCCGACCCTCAGCGTAGCTTCGTTAGGCCCGGACGGCAACGACAAATGAGAGATAAAAATTTGCAAATGCGGGGAGGCGGCCGGTGGGTGCGGGCGAAGCGGACGAGCCGTGATGCGCTGGTTGACCCTGGCAGGTCTAGCCTTGGGGCTCATCGTGCTGGTCGGATGTCGCGAGGTGCGCGTCAAGACGCTTGCGGTGGGCACGACGACCGTCATGGGGGGCAACCAAATCGTCGTCGTCCGGGATGCGACCGACCTTACCAAGCTGGGCATTCACGCATACATCCACTTTAAGGTTGAGTTCGGAGTTGTCTTGCTTATGGGGCCACACGATCGTACCGGCTACAAGCAGATCGTGGAGTCGATCGGCGTGGATCCCGACCGCGTCCGCGTGGTCGCCTTCGAGCAGGAGCCTGCCAATGCCGGTGAGCCGTCGGCGCAGTACCGCACCTATACGCTTTGGATCGTCTCCAATCGAGTCTATCGTCGCGGCGTTCGAGTGGAAGTCGTAACGCCCAGCGACGAGCCGATAGCGACGACCTACTTGCCGTGACGACGCCGGCCGCGCTCGACCGCCTGCAAGCCAACGTCGAGCGTCTGGGCGCGGTTTTGCAACCCAACGGAAGCCCGACCGAGGCCGGGGGAATCTTGAACCCGGCGGCGGCGCGCACGCCGCGCGGCGAGCTGCTGCTCTATCCGCGTTGCGCCACCAAGGCGAATATCTCGCGCATCGGCACCGTTGAGGTCCGTCAGGAGACGGGCGGATTCGCGAGCGAGCGGCTTGAGTTCGCCCTCGAGCCGCAAGCGCCGTACGAAATTCGGCCCCAACCTGGTTACGGTTGCGAAGATCCGCGCGTCACGTATATCCCGATTCTCGAGTCCTACGTTATGTCGTACACCGCTTTCGGTCCGGACGGACCCCGTATTGCAGTCGCCATCTCGGCCGACGCCTATCATTGGGAACGCATCGGCTTGGTTCGATTTGCCGGCTCGGCGAACGTCGTTGGCGACGATAAGGATGCAGCATTCTTTCCAGAGCCGGTGCTCTCGCCTAAGGGTCGCAAGTGCTTGGCCTTCTACCACCGGCCGATGCTGCATCTCTCCAGCGTTGACGGTCGTGCGGCCATTCCGATGATCGAGCGAATGCCCTTCGAAGATCGGGAGTCGATTCGAATAGCGTACGTGCCGTTGGCGCCCGTGCTCAAGGATCGCAACAACATCTGCAACGTTTCGGAGAGCCGTCAAGTGCTCTCGCCCGACGACCAGTGGGGATCGATCAAGATCGGCGCAGGCACACCGCCGGTGCGCGCTCGCCTCAACGGCACCGATGTATGGCTCGCATTCTTTCACGGCGTGGATGCCGTCGGCGGGCGCAAGCCTTCGCTGCAATACAGTGCGGGAATCATCATTCACGACTTAGAGCGGCCCGACCGGATTCTCTACCGGTCGCCGAAGCCGATTCTAACGCCCGAATCGAAAGAAGAGCGCAAAGGGGTCGTTGACAACGTCGTCTTTCCGACTGGGCTCGATCCGCGCCCAGATCTCGGCAATCACGTTTACGACGTCTACTACGGTATGAGCGATTTTGCGATCGGAGCCGCGCGGATAACGATCGAAACCCCCGAGCCGTAGTCTGTGCTAAAGTACTTAGCAATGTCCACAGTTATCGTTCTCGGCATCACCGTCTTGGTTGCGGCGTGGGTGAATCGCGACCTGATTCGCATCAAGCTCGCCTCGGTCTACGCGCGCATGGCCGCAAAGCCTGGGACCGGCGATCGCTTAGCGCCCACCACCGCACCGTTGAGTGGGGACGCGCCGTGGGCGCTCTCGGCGCTTCCCGAGTGTTTGACGCAGATTTCGAAGTCCACGGGTTCCGAGCATTACGTGCGCGCCCACTTGCCGGCGCGAGCGGCGCGGATCGCATCGCCCCAACGCGTCGTCTTTGGCGACTGCGCGATCGCGATTGACAACGACGCGGCCGTCGTTCGGCGAGGTACCGATCGGCTGCGGATTCCACCGCCGGTACAGTTCTATCGCGCATCGGGGCTCTTCGCGATGATTCGGGAGACGGCGCAGGGGGCGGAGCTTCGCGTCTACCAGCCGGTACGGCCATGAGCGAAAACGAGACGATTGCGCAGCAGGTTGCGCAGCGGCGAACCTTTGCGATCATCTCACATCCCGATGCCGGCAAGACGACGCTGACGGAGAAACTGCTGCTCTACGGCGGCGCGATTCACGTCGCCGGCCAAGTCTCGGCGCGTAAGCGGCAGCGTCAGGCGACCAGCGATTGGATGGCGCTCGAGCGCGAACGCGGGATCTCGATAACATCGACCGTCTTGCAATTCGAGTACGGCGATCGCACCCTCAACCTCCTCGACACGCCGGGCCACCAGGACTTTGGCGAGGATACCTATCGCACGGTGCTCGCGGCCGATAGTGCGGTGATGCTCATCGACGCGGCTAAGGGCGTCGAGCCGCAGACGAAAAAGCTTTTCGCGATTTGCGCCGAGCGCGGCATTCCGCTCTTTACGTTCATGAACAAGCTCGATCGGCCGAGCCGCGATCCGCTCGAGCTGCTCGACGAGCTGGAGAGCGTCTTGGGCATCGGCGCCTTTCCCATGAACTGGCCGCTGGGCAGCGGCGAAGAGTTTCGGGGCGTCTACGATCGCGCTACGAGGACGGTGCACCTTTTCGAGCGGGCGGCGCACGGCGCAACGCGCGCGGCGGTCTCGGTGGCCGATCCGGGCGATCCGCAGCTGCGTGCGCTTGTGAGCGAACACGTCTACGA
>JBAPZS010000061.1:0-3544 GCA_049285355.1 Candidatus Cybelea sp.
AAGCGGCGAAAAAGCCTTGCAGAATAACACGAATCAGTAGCGAACGGGACTCCCCGGAACCCCCGAGAAGTGGTGCGAATCCCGCTGGGGCTACAAATTCTCCTTATTTTACAAGGGTTTTCGCGACACTTTGGGACTCCGTGCATCAAAAGCGCATCAAACGCAAAGCGTCTTTTCCTTAGACCTTAGCCGACCGGGCGACCAAAGGCATCGGCCGCCTCGGCATCGCGGCTTCGATAGGCGCGTAGGTAGCGCTCGACTGTGACACCGGTTGACGCATGGCCGACGCGCTGACTGACGACCTCAATGGGGGCCGTAAGAAGGCGTTCTAAGAATGCGGCGTTGGTCGTACGCCCGGCGTGACATCTACCGTTCCAAGGCGGCGTGCGACTCTGAAGGTCCCTTACCACGTCAGCCTGCCACCGTTGATGCCGGCGACACGCCTAGTGATAAAGATCACTAAGGCCGCCCAAAAGGCCAAAGGCAGTGCGTTGAGTACGAGCGCGATGACGAATGTCGTAAAAAGACCCAGATCATGAGTGGTCCTGTAACCAAGTCTGTAGCCGAAAAAACCAGCGAAAAAGGCAGCTAGGACATAAACAGTAACGAATCTACCGCGAGTTCCGTCGAATGCAAGCACAAGGATTACTGGAGTCAGTAGCGTCGACATGAAAAAGATGCCCAGTGGAAACGCCATCACAAAGCCATAAACCCCTTGCAATAGCAGCGACGAGGGGAACCACATCGTAAGAGCGGCCCATATATATCGCGCGTAGATCCAGTGTGCGGCAAGCGAATACAGCGCTATTACGATTAACTTACCAGTAGAAAACCTTGAATCGCGTGCAGTCGCAACCTGGTCGGTAGATGTATTGCTCATTTTTCGTTACCCTATTCTACCAGACGGCTCCGGCTGGTCGGGGTGCCCACTTGCGGCGAGCCACCGCTGGGCCTTCGGTGCATCAAGAATGCATCAGACAGGTCCGAATCGGGGCGTTTTACCGAGTAACGGCCAGGAACCATCGTGCCGAAGCTCGATGCGTTCTCGCTCAAGGAAATTGCCGAGGCCACTTGCTTATCGCTCGCGGCGTGCTCGCGCATCCGGGCGGGCGCGAAGGTGCCGCATCCGCGGCATTGGCAGGCCTTGCGCGAGCTCTCGGAGTCGTAGAACGCTGCTCGTGTGGGATAGTTGCTGGGAGCCTGATAGCAGAGTCGACTCTAGCACCAGCGATCTCGCCGAGATTTACTCGCACGTTTCCGACGGACGTGTTGCTGTAACCTTACGCTAGCCGACCAGGCACGCGGGGTGCCGTCGCACGAGGCCCGAAGTTGGGAATACCGTGGAGGAAGAGGCGCGAGTGCTCCACTCGTCGGGCTTCGGGATGCTCCTGCGACAGCACCGAATCGCCGCGGGACTCTCGCAAGAAGCCCTCGCCGAGCGCGCCCGGATGAGCGCTCACGGCGTCAGCGCGCTTGAGCGCGGCTATCGACGCACACCACAACGTGAAACGTTCGCGCTCTTGGCGCGAGCACTGGCGCTTAGCGAAGAGCAACGCCGCGAATTTGAAGCGGCTGCAGAACCGTTGGGGCTGGGGCATCTCCGCGCGTCGGCCGCCTACGTCACCGCAGGTATCTCGCCGGAAAGCGGAATTTCAAGTCTGCCGCTTGCACTCACCAGTTTCATTGGGCGCGAAGCCGAGACCGCCGAGATCGCCACGCTTGCGCGCGAGCATCGCTTGGTTACGCTTACCGGAGCTGGCGGCGTCGGGAAAACCCAGACAGCATTACACGTCGGAACCGCGTTAGGCAATGTCGACAACCTCGCGTTTTGCTTTGTTGGGTTAGCGACGGTCGGCGATCCTTCGCTTGTTGTTACAGCGCTCGCGGCGACGCTAAGTGTGCAGGAAGTGCCCAACCGCCCCCTGCTCGAGACTCTCATCGCCTATCTCAAGAACAAGGCACTCCTCCTGATTCTCGACAACTGCGAACACGTTATTACGGAGGCTGCGAGTGTTTCCGGCGCTCTCTTGGCTGGGTGCCCATGCGTTCGAATCCTTGCCACCAGCCGCGAGCCGCTGCGGGCCGCAGGTGAATATACGTACCGGCTTCCGTCGCTGAGCGTCCCTTCGTCTGTAGCTCTCTTTGCGGATCGTGCGCGGGCGGTCGACTATCGTTTCGCGCTCGACGACGAGGACGCGTTGACTGTCGCCGAGATTTGTCGACGCTTAGATGGTATTCCATTGGCGATCGAACTGGCCGCCGCCCGCGTAAGCGTGCTGCCGGTAAAAGTACTCGCGGAAATGATCGATAATCGTTTTCAGATTCTTACTAATGGAGAGCGCACGGCCCTGCCGCGGCAACAGACCATGCGTGGCGTGATCGACTGGAGTTACGACTTGCTCTGTCCGCAGGAGCAGCGCGTGTTCGAGCGCCTTTCGGCCTTTGCCGGTGGTTGCACACTCGAAGCTGCGACAGTTGTGTGCACGGATGAAGGAAGCGCCGATCTCGATATGTTTGGCCCGCTCTCATCGCTGGTCGACAAGTCGCTCGTGGTGACTGATTTCGATGGCGGCGAGCCGCGCTACGGTCTCTTGGAATCGTTCCGGGAATACGCACGCGAGAAGCTCGCGACGCGAGGCGAAACAAAGGTCGTGGCGCACCGGCATGCAATAGCGTATCTCGCGATCGCGGAACGCCTCACCTTTGGCTACACAATGGCGCGAAGTCGAGAACGGCTTGCCGAGGCAAAAACGGAGTTGGATAACTGGCGTGAAGCGCTGGATTGGACGCTCGGTGCACGTGCCGACATCCACCTCGGGCAACGCCTAGCCGGGACTCTCCGCCCGGTGTGGACTAGCCTTGCGCTCGTTGAGGGTCGGAGCCGTGTTCGTGCGGCGCTCAAACTCGTTGACCATCTTACGCCAATCGACGTTGTGGCACAACTCGAATATTCCGCCGCGACTATCGAGTTCGGCTTAGGAGAAACCGCGGCATCGTTTACGGCAGCCGAAAAAGCCTTGACAAGATATCGTGAGATAGGCGACGCGCACGGGATCGCTCGAGCACAATTATGTGTCGGGCAGGCGCTATTGTATGTCGGTGGAACGGCAAAAGCTAAGCCTCTCCTGCAGGAGGCGTTGGAGGCAGCGCGTGCACTTGGCGATCGCATGCTTCTAGCCAGTGCATTGCAAAGGATCGCCTACGCGCGTTCCGTGGATGGCGACCTTGCCGGGGCCCATACGGACTACACCAAGGCTTTGACCCTCTTCAGGGACCTCGGGGCGGAGAGAGCAGTGCCAAGTATCAGTTTAGATCTAGCGGCGAGCCATTTCCTTGCTGGTGATGTCGAGGCAGCGTTGCGCGAAGGGGCCGAAGGGCTCAGGAGCGCGCGGGCACTTCGCCACTTGCATATAGTCGCTCTTGGGCTCGCC
The DNA here is from genome assembly GCA_049285355.1 of Candidatus Cybelea sp. Taxonomy (GTDB): domain Bacteria; phylum Vulcanimicrobiota; class Vulcanimicrobiia; order Vulcanimicrobiales; family Vulcanimicrobiaceae; genus Cybelea. The sequence goes on from JBAPZS010000061.1 coordinate 3,432, forward strand.
ACTGTTTCAGTGTTTCTCACCGCATCGGCTCGATACGAGGAGGCTCGAGCGAACGCGCGTGAGGTAATTGATCTTGCTCACGAACACGAGTGGTACTTCATCCTGGCTTTGGC
>JBAPZS010000062.1:0-6499 GCA_049285355.1 Candidatus Cybelea sp.
GCGCATGCCGGTAAATTCGGCGACCTTGTCGGTGCCGCGATACGCGCCTTTGGGTGGAAGCAGTGCGACCGGATTCTGCGCCACCGCCGGCGCCGCGACGCGCACGCCGGCTGCCTGCAGCGCTTCGATAAGGACCGTCCGAGCGTAGTTCGCCGGTTGCGCGATGCGCACGGTCTGCACGAGCGTCGGCAGTCCCGTCAGCGGCGGCGTAAAGTCGCTCGGCAAGCTGCCCGCGATCGCCGCGGTGCAGCCCGGTTTGCCGATGCACGCCGGAAGCTCCGGATCGATCTTGAGCGTATCTTGCGTCTTCGGCGCGCCGACGCGGAGTTGGTTGACGATTCGGAGTGCCGCCGAGATCGGACGCGTCGTAACGTTCGCGAGCGCGCCCGGCGTGCCGCCGGGAACGATCGTTGCATCAACAACGTCGTCGTTGACGAAGATCGGCCGAACGTAAAACTGCTTTCTGAAGAAAAACGGTTGGAATAACCGGTCGTCGATGACGACGTTCCCGGTAACCCGCTTGATGCCGGCGCCTCTGACGGCGCGCGCCAGCGTAGTGTAACCCGCGAGCGGATTCGGTTTGGTCAAGATTGCGTTGCCCAGGCCGTCGGCCTCGTTGTGATCCCAGTTGCTCACCGCGATGCTTCCGTCGGGGTTGGTGCGGCCGCCCATCGTGAGATCGCCCGAGGCGACCACGATCAGGTTGCCGTGCAGCACGCCATTTCCGTCGATCGTACCCGTGCGATAGACCGGCGTATCGTAGGTGTGATCGGGGCCGACGGCATCGAGCAGTTGACCGACGCTGAAGATCTTGCGAACCGATCCGATGTAGAATGGCCGCTGCGGGTTGAGATCGAAGATGACTTTGTCGCCGTCGAGCACGCGCAGTCCCCACACGCCGCTCTTGTAGAGCGGTTTGTCGAAGACCGCCGCAATATCCGTCGGCACCGCGCTCTTAGTCGCCGAGACGAGAGAACTCGCTAAAAGTACGAGCGCTGCCACTATTCGCATGAGCCGCCGTTCGGCAGGGCCGTCGCTGCCTCTTGCAGCACGTAAGCCGCCGTGAAGAAATACTCGCTCGCGTTTGTCGCGTCCGTTTTGAGCTGCACGTTTGTTGCGCCGGTTATCGCTCGTGCCCAAACCGGCGTATCGGTGGCGAGTCCGAACGTTCAATCCGCCATCGTCGCCGCCATCGAAAAGGATCGCACGCGTTTTGGTGGGCGCACGCCGCTGCCGGCCGCGCTGATCGGCGTCTGGGACGGAAGAGGCAACCGCTTCGTCCGGACGTTCGGATATGCCGACTTGCAAAAGCGGATTCCGCTCGCGACCGCCGACCACTTCCGGGTCGGCAGCAACACCAAGACGTTCGTGATCGCCGTGCTGTTGCAGTTGGTAGCCGAGAAGCGGCTCGGTATCGACGATCCCCTGAGCCGCTTCTCGCTCGGGGTGACGATTCCCAACGCCGCGCACATCACGGTGCGCGAGCTCTGCGATATGCGCAGCGGGCTTTTCGAGGCCTACGATACGCCGCAGTTCGATCGTCTTAACGGAAAAGCGCCGAAGAACTTCGATCAGCGCAAGCTCGTCGAGTGGGCCGTGGCGCAGAAGCCGTACTTCGCGCCCAATAAGGGCTACCGGTACAGCAATACCAACTACATCCTGCTCGGTCTCATCATCGAGAGCCTCACGCACGACACCATCGGCGATCAGATTGGAAAGCGCTTGCTCAAGCCGTTCGGCTTGACGCAGACCTCGTTTCCGCTAACGGAGGCGATGCCCAGCCCGTGGGCGCGCGGCTACGAGCTCGACAAGCAGCGCAACTGGAATGACGTGAGCAATACGGTGCCGGTCGCATTCATGTGGTCGGCCGGCGCGATGATCTCGGATATCGAGGATATGCATCGCTGGATCAAACTCTTTACGACCGGTGAGGCGAGCGGAGCAGCGACGTATAAAGACCTCGTCGACTGCATTCCATTCTTGGGCAACACCTCGTTCGGTCTCGGCATTACCTGCAGCGAAGGTTGGTACGGCTACACCGGCGCGCTCCCCGGCTATAACACCGCCGACTACTACTCCCCGCAGACGCACCTCACGATCGTCGCGTGGATTACCTACCAGGCGCCGGAGCCCGTCGAGGGCGTGGCAAGCGTCATGGTCCGCGATATCGCACGAATCCTGACGCCCACGCACGTGCCCTTCGTTTACGGTTCGATCAAACCTTAGACTCGCGCGGCTTTGCGTGTCTAGCTAGAAACTCGGCGATGCCGTCAACGTCGAGCTTTCGCTCCGCCAGATCTTTCATAAGATCCAAGCCGCTTTGAGTATCCGCCACAATGTCGATCCCATTAGCCGCCAAAAACGTGCGGGCCGCGATCCAAGCGATGCGCTTGTTGCCGTCCAGGAACGGCTGATTTTGCGCTAGAGATCGTAAAAGCGCAGCTGCCTTTTGAAAGAGATGTGGGTAGAGATCCACTCCGAACATCGCGGCCTGCGGCAACGCGACCGCTGATTCGAGAAGCTCGGGACGGAGCAGGTGGCTGCGCGCACCAACGTGCTCGGCATATAGCGCGAGAACGTCATCCGCGTCCAGAAAAAGCACTTATACGCGCGCTAGTGCCTCGAGTAGCTCCTTGTCCTCGGCGACGATCTCGCGCGCCAGCTCCCGTAGCCGCTCCCGCGGGATAGGGTGTGCCTCGAAATGTCCGCGGAGCGCCGCGAGCATGACTTCGTTCATCGAGCGTCCCTCGGACTGGGCTTGCCTACGCAGTCGAACGTACGTCTCTGGGTCGAGCCGGAGGGGGAGGGCTTTGACGTTTGACATTACGATACCATGATATCACAGCACGGCCCCTAGCTCAAGCTCTCCGACGAGAGCCGGCCGAGCGCCGAATCACATCGCCTTGCCGTCGAACGTCTCGGCATTGAGGGCGTCGAGAAAACGTTCGAGCGCCGCGGCCCGCTGCGCGCCCAACTTTTGCGCGGTCTTCGTAATTAAGCGCGGTGGAATGTCGTGCACGAACGTGCGCAGCGCCTTGACGGCGCGCGCGAAGCTTTGCGCGTTCTCGCCGGTGAGCGAGAGCATTCGCGCGGCGCCGATCTCACCCAAAAAGTCGAGCGAATCGGCATCGTGCAGCACGATCGCCTCCGGCTGCGTGCCCGGATCGCTATAATACATGTGGCCGCGCTCGGCCGCCTGAACAGCCGGTACCTTTTCCATGGGAAAACCCGCCGCTTGTAAGATCGCACCGCTCTGCAGTGCGGCACACTCGCCATGTTCGAGTTTCGCATCTTCGCACGGCATGAACGCCGCCATGTCGTGCAGGAACGCCGCCGCAAAGAGCACATCGGTGTCGACCTTCAGCCCGTCGCCCGCCGCCAGCTCCAGCGCAATGCGGTAGTTGCGTTCCGAATGCTGCCAGCCCCACGCCGGATGGTGGAACTTTGCGAGCGCCAGATCGTAGACCGTCACCTTCCAGGGCGCGTCGAGCGGAATCCCGGTCGCGGTCTGCGTAGGCTGCGGCGTCGGCGCCGGTTGTGCGGCCGCGAGCAGCGCGGCGGCGACAATACTTAAGATCATGTATTATATGTGCTCCCATGACTGCCGAATGTCCGTTTGGGGATCCCTCAAACGTCTAAGGCCCATAACACACTCAAAACGCAGGAGGCAGATATGAGCGAGTTTCTCTACCTTTATCGTGGCGGCACGCGCGGCACCACGCCGGCCGAGTCCGAGCAGATCATGGGCAAATGGATGGCCTGGTTCAAGGAGCTCACCGCGAGCGGCAATCTCAAGGACGGCGGCCAGCCCCTCGAAGCGGAGGGTAAGGTCGTCAAGGATAAGGGGCGCACCGTGACCGACGGACCCTTCGCCGAATCCAAAGACTTGGTCGGCGGCTACACGCTGATCGAAGCCGATTCGCTGGCGCGCGCCGCGGAACTCGCGAAGGGCTGCCCGATCCTCGAACGCGAGGGCTACATCGAAGTCCGTCCCATCATGAGCATGTAAATGGAGCCGAGCGACCATCTCTTCCGCCACGAGGCGGGGCGTATGGTCGCCGCGCTCACGCGCGTTTTCGGACTGCACAATCTCGAGCTGGCAGAGGACGTCGTTCAAGACGCCTTCTGCCGCGCTCTGGAGGTCTGGAAGCTGCGCGGCATTCCCGAGAATCCATCGGCATGGCTGATGAAGTCGGCGCGCAATCGCGCGCTCGACGTTTTGCGGCGCGAGCGAACCGCGCGGACCTTTGCTCCTGAGCTCGGCCGGCTCTTGCAGACCGAGTGGACGATGGCCAACGCCGTCACCGAGGTTCTCAACGCCACCGACATCGAGGACGATCGGCTGCGCATGATCTTCTCGTGCTGCAACGCGCGGCTTCCGGAGGCGACGCAGGTAATGCTGGTGCTGCAGCTCGTCGGCGGCTTTGGCGCGCGCGAGGTCGCGAGCGCCTTTGTCAGCTCACATGCGGCCGTGGAGAAACGTCTGACGCGCGCCAAGAAAACGCTGGCCGAGTCGAAGGCGCTCTTCGATATCGCCGATGTTGCCGATTTTGCCGCGCGCCTGCCCGCCGTGCAGCGCGCGCTCTACTTGATCTTCAGCGAAGGCTATCACGGTGCATCGGCGCAGGCGGTCGTCCGCGCCGATCTCTGCCACGAAGCGATCCGGCTCACGCGGCTGCTCGCCGAACACCCGCTCGCCGCGGTGCCGTCAACCCATGCGCTGTTGGCGCTGATGTATCTCGACGCCGCGCGGCTGCCCGCGCGCCTCGATCCGTCGGGCAACCTCAACGCGTTGTTCGACCAAGACCGGTCGCGCTGGGATCGCGCGCTGATCGCGCAAGGGCGTGCCTGGCTCGAACGCTCGGCAACCGGTAACGCGTTGAGCCGCTACCACCTCGAGGCCGCGATCGCCGACGTGCACGCGCGAGCGGCGCATTTCGACGCGACCGATTGGGGCGCGATCGTTGCGCTCTACGATGCGCTGATGACGGTCGCGCCCTCGCCGATCGTGGCGCTCAATCGCGCGATCGCGATCGCCCAGTGCAGCGGACCCGAGCGCGGACTCGAAGCGATCGACGCCATCGCGCAGCGCGATCGGCTGCACGAGTATCCGTTCTACCACGCGGCGCTGGGCGAGCTCGAGCTGCGGCGCAACCGCGACGCAACGGCGCGCGACCACTTTGCAACGGCGGCCGCGCTCGCGCGCAATCCGGCCGAGCGGCGCTTCTACGAAAACCGCCTCGCGCGCTCACAACGCTAGAAGCGGAATCCCAATCTCCGGCCGATCGGTGCGCTCCAGTCCCATCCCGATCTCGTCGATCATGAGCTCGAGCGTCGGCCGAACGATGCCGGCCAACAGGTGTCCGCCGGTGGTGTGTCCGTCACGATGGCCGACGACGCAGTGCGCGTGTATCCGTGGCTTTTCTTGGTACATCGCTACGTTGCCGATAAACGAAAGCACTTCGACCTGCTCGTCTACCTCGATCGGCAGATAACGCTTCTGCTCCATATCGTAATACGCCAGCGTCGTGCGCGCAAACCCGCCAATTCCGTAAAACTTCGCCGCTCCGACGCGCTCGGCAGCGAGAAACTCTTGCAGCTGCGCCGGCACGTCGTCGCCCAGATCGAAGACGAGGACGTAACTCCGGCCGAACGGCGATTGCGCGACCAGCTTACTCTGCATTGATGCGGCTTCCACGGGAGCCAAAAGCTGACCTAGAGAAGGCCCAGGCGTGAATGCATCGGCAAAGCCCGCCATCAAATGGGCGAAGCCGCCGAAGAGCAATGCGGCCGCCGCCGCCGTGGATGCCGGCCGGGCGTTGCGCAGGCGCGCTTCGCGAAAGAGTCAAGCCGCCTGGCGCCCCAGTCCCGACCGCCCCGACCCGGTCGAGATACTAAGGCAGAGCGACAAAGGGCGGCTCGCCGATCTGCTGCCGATTCGCTATGGTCGCATGCTCGTAAGCCCGTTCACGTTTTATCGCGGTGCCGCCGCCATCATGGCCTCCGACCTCGCGCCGTTGCCGGTATCGGGAGTTCGCACCCAGATCTGCGGCGACGCTCATCTGCTGAACTTCGGCGGCTTCGGCACGCCCGAAAACCAGTTCGTCTTCGACGTCAACGATTTTGACGAGACGACGCTGGGGGCGTGGGAGTGGGACGTGAAGCGCCTCGTAACGAGCATCATCATTGCCGGCCGCCACCTCAAGCTGCAGCAGTCCGAGTCGCGAGCCGCGGCGTTGGCGTGCATCCGCGCGTATCGCGAACGAGTTCGCGGCTACGCCGCAATGAACGTGCTGGACGTCTGGTACGATCGTATCGACTCAGCGCGATTGACCGAGATCTTCCGCTCGGCGGAAGAACGGCGTCAGTATCAGGTATCCATACACAAGGCAAAAGTGGAGACGCGCGAGCACCTTTTTCCGAAATTCGCGCAGGATGCCGGCGGCGCGCCAACGATCGTCGACGATGCGCCGCTGCTCTATCACCCGCACCACGTCGA
>JBAPZS010000063.1:0-3664 GCA_049285355.1 Candidatus Cybelea sp.
GCGACGACTTCCCCGCGCCGTTGGGGCCCACGAGGCCGATGCGTTCGCCGTGGTTAAAAGCTCCACTAAGACCCGAGAATACTTCGCGCGCCCCATAGTGACATTCGAGATCGGAAAACCGCAACAATTCCACGCCGAGCCGTACATTTGCGCGCCTCCAGCCCGCAAGCCTTCGCGCCCGAAGCTCAACCCGACGGAGGTCAGGTTCGCTCGTACGCCAGCACGGTCAAGTGGGCCAGCGTTACTTATCCGCTAAACAGCATCGAAATTCTTGAGGTCAGGAGCTTCCACATAAATCCGGCGGGGTACATCGTGGACGTTGGAGTATCCGACGGGATCACGGCATTCTCCGGCTTAAATCTCGTACAAATACGCCACTGTAGGGGAGGCATGTCGCCCTGAAATCGCGCTCGATACATGGGTACCCAGTGCTTTGCATCATCAAATCGCATTACCATGGCGGAATTGCAGCAGGTAGCAACAACGCGGCTCGTTGTCGATTTCTCCTCGATCTTATAGCCTTTTAGAAGCTCGGCGCCTTTTGAGTATTTTATGCGGTCTTTACGATAGAGAATGTAGGCGGTTCCACCATCCGGACCTAGAACTGGAACGGCGTTAGTCAACGCGTCAATCTGCCGGGAGCCTTTTTGGCATGAGTCGCAATAGCAGACGACACTCGTAATCGGAGTACCAAAAGCTTCGATTTCTACACTTCGGCATGAGCAACGAGCGGTTCGCATACCACCACCTTTAAAGGCTAGCTGAGTTAAGCGGCCTTCACTGCCGCCGGTTATTGCGGTGGTGGCGGCCACTCCAGCGCCTTAGCCGCAGCGCGGTTGGTTTGGTGAATCGTCCATGGCGACGGCGCGGACCAACCATGTACCGGGATTGTCGTATATTTTGAGCGCACGACGCTTTTGCGCAGCACGCGCGCGGCGTCTTGCGGCGCCCATGCCGTGATCGCGCCGCCGTCGCTGCTGATGTAGAGCATCCCGTTGGCGATTATCGTCCCTTGCCGAGCCCAGCTCGGGAGCCCCACCATCGCGAGCTGCTGGCCGCTACTTGCGTCGAACGCATACTCGGTGTCGCCGGTATCGTTACCGACGTAGACGACGCCGTTTGCGATGGAGATCGGCGAACGTGCCGTCTCCCCACCGTAGTTGCCGTTCGGCCCGAACTGCGCGCTCCAAACCGGTACGGGATTTAGCGTGCAGTTCGACGCGACTTGGAACGCTCCGAGCCCCGGCTCGTAGATGCCCTCCTCCGTCGGCAACCCGACGTATACCAAATTCGTCTCGGGATCGTACGCTGGTACTCCGACGAAATCGGCAGCGTCCGTGGGGATTGACATGGCTATGTACTGAATGGGGCCGTTGCCGATCGTGCTGCGATCGTAGAGCTCGAACAATCCCGATTTGTTGACGACCGCGAGTAGCGGCGGGCAGCCGGGCGGCGCGAAGAGCAGCGGCGTTGCCCCGAAATCGAAGTCGTCATCACCGTGAATGTGGGGAATATTCGCAGGATAGTTGTTGGCCAGTATCGTGTTCAGCGTTGGAGAGAGCTCGATCACTTGTTCGGCATAACCGGCGTGCTGATTCGGATGCTTGGTCGTGTCCGCGTTGCCCGTGGCAATGAAGACGTCGTTGCTTGCCGGATCGATGGAGGCGCCGCCCGGGCCCCAAATGCCGCCGCCACTGGCCCCGCGTTGCGGTGAACCGCTCATGGTATAAAACGTGCCGGCGATGCTTGGACCGCTCGTATTGATGGCGACGATGCGCCCGTACCAGGGCGAGATGTCACAGGTAGAGCCGGTGACCGCATAGAGCAACCCGTTTGCCGGATTGTACGTAAGGCCGCCATGCATGAAATTATGGTCGCCTCGGTAGTCGGCAATCTTTATCGGCCAACCCGCAGCCTCTGCCCCGGTTGCCAGATTCACAGCGTGGACCTGGTTGTGTCCGTCGGCAAAGTAGATCAGATTCTTCGCGCGATCGATCGCCGGTGTCTCGCCGATCGAAAACCACGACTTCTTGGTCCCGCCGCAAGTATACAGCGCATGAGGTACGGAGCGATGCCAGATCAGTTTGCCGTTCTTCGCGTCGATTGCGAACATCGTCGTTCCGAACGCCGAGCCCGCATAAAGAACGTTCTTCGATCGCCCTTTCACGTCGACGCCGTGGGCGTAGACCGGCTCGTGTACCATCGTGTCCCCGACGTCGAAGCTCCATACTTCCATGAGCTGACCGACGTTGGAGGGCCCGATGGTAGTTTCGTTGGGATTGAAGCCCGTACGCGCTAAGTCGAAGCCGAAGGAATCCCAATCCGTGAAACGGCAACCGCCGGTCGTGCACTCCCCGCCTTTTCGGGCGGGAAACGCGGCTTGGACGTTTGGCGCAATGGGAGCGACCGGAGTCGCAGCCCCGCCACAAGCGGTCAGCGCGACGAGTAGCCCTGCACACGAAAGCCGCCCCAAGATCATTCGATTTGCGCTCCTCGATACAACGGAATGTCGCGCGCTACAAACTGCATGCACGGTACCCGACTAACTAAGGCCTTGGCTCTTCGCGTTTCCCTCGAACATGCCTTCCCGCATCCACTCGATTGAGACCGGAGCGGCTCGCTCGCGTCGAAGGACAGCCGCTGCCGCCACGTGATTCGTGCTCGCGCGGTACAGGGAAAACTGGCAGTCTCCAATGGCGATCGGCTGTCCGCCAGCGTCCTGCTCAATGGTCAATCGTTCCGGTGAATAGGCAAGGCCTTTTCCGGTCGCTTTGACATACGCTTCTTTCAACGCCCACTGCTCGAAGAACCGCACGGTGCGTACCTGCGAGGGCATACCGGTGAGCTGCATTTGCTGACGACGAGAGAAGAAGTGTCGCGCCACGAGTGCGGGATCTACCGCGTGCGAAATCTGCTCCGCGTCCACTCCCACTTCTCCCGCCCGGGTAACGATGCAAAGCACCAGATCTGGAGCATGCGTCAGGTTGAACCGAAGCGACCTGAAGCGCTGCGGTTCGAGGATCGTCGGCTTGCCGCGTACGCCCCGTTGAAAGCGCCACTCGCACGGATCGATTCCCGTATATCGCGACAGCGTCATGCGGCAGAGTACCCACGCTGCCAGATACTCCTCGCGCCTTTCGGTCGTTGTAAACTCCGCGTATCGTGCACGTTCGTCCGTTGAGAGAAGAGAAAACCATCGATCGCGCACGGCGGGATTGCGTAGTCGGCTCGGGCGAAGCTGCCATGCGTGCGCCGCCGAAAGTAGCACATCCCACGCCGAGGTGCTACTCAAAGCTGGCATCGCCGTCGTAAGCTGAGGGGTCCCAAAAACGCGATTCACTTAACTCGGCGTCCAGCGTCGCATCGGCGGCGCGGTAGAAGAACTTCCAGTTCTCGAGCTTCTTGCGATAGGGTGCGCACTCGTCAACAACTCGCATCTTTGGCACGCCGCGTCCAAGATGTTCCAACACGACTACGTCCTCGACCGAACATCGCTGCAGCGCCGTCTGCAAAAACGCCGGCAGAAAATCTACCTCGGAATCGATGCTCTGGTAATCGACAAGGCGCATGCCGGGAAGTCCGCGGTTATCGCCATGAGGCAGAGCCGGTAGCCGGAAGGCGTAATCCTGGCGCGTTAATGCGCAATAAGCGTACAGCCTGCCGT
>JBAPZS010000064.1:0-9020 GCA_049285355.1 Candidatus Cybelea sp.
TACCAGCGGAGACGGTTCACTATCGGACCTGAGATCGCACCGTCGACGTGGTAGAACGGCGCGCCGTTAAGGAGATCCTGTCGGTAGATTGCGTCGAGGCGGATCGCGTCGCCGGCGTCGTACGTTAGCCATAAGGCGCTTACCGTCGGCGCGCTGAATCCGCCATAAGCCGGCTCGCTAACGTACGAAGGTACCGAAACCGTTACGTGCATCGTCCATGCTCGCAACGCGATCGCCGGCGCAACTTGCCAGATCGCGGAGACACCCGCCGAGGTAATCGTTCCGGATGAAGCCCCGGCCACGCGCTGCGAGGCCGCCTCGAACGAGGCGCGCAGCCGAGATTGATCGGTGTACGTGAGAACCGCCGCGAGCAGCTCGTTTCGCGTAAACTCAACCGAAGTCGGTTCGCTGTACGCGTCCGAATATTGCTCCACGAAAGTCGGTAACGTAAAGGAGCCGCCGCCCTCGAGATTGAGGCTCCATCGGTCGTTCGGAAAGAGCTGGGCTTGCAGCGACGGCACGGCAAGCGTCGCTTTGGAGGGTTGCGAGATACCGTTCGCTCCTCCGGCATAGTCGATCCAGAACATGCCGATGCCGGCGGTGACGTCGTAATCGCGCCCGGCTGCGTTTATGCCGGCGTCGGCCCGCGTCTGTGTCAGCGTCGCGCCGATGCTTGGCAGGGGGAGCAACTGCTGCTGATCGTAGAGTCCGGTCGACGCGCGAACGCCGAGATCGGCGAACGTCGAGACCGGACCCGTGGAGTGGAAACCGACGTTGAAAGCCGAGTCCGACCAAACTGCCGACGAGAAATATTGTCCGCTGCCCAACGCATAATCGCCGCGGTCGAGGCTGGCCGAAGCATAGAGGTTCGCCAGCCGCGCATCGGTGAAGGTCGCGTTCGCGAACGAGAAGCTGCCCGCATACTGCGAGCCGTCCGATTCAAACGTGCGACCCTGTTCCGTACCGGTCGCAAAGGTCAGCGATTGATCCATTCCGGGCGAGAAGTTCGCGGTGAAGTCGGCGCGCTGACGCGACTCTTCGTTATTGCTGTACGACGCCGCCACGATCTGCGCCGACTGCGAACCGAGCTGCGCGCGTCCGATCGTATCGCTGCCGAGCGTCGCGACCTGCCAGTCGGCATTGGTATCGTACGGATCCACCGTCACGGTCCCGCCGCTGGCCTGATTGCCGTACGAAAAAGCGTTGCTCGCGCTGCCCAGGCTCGCGTCTCTTTGGAACTGAGCCGGTACGAGCTCGTAAGGCGAGCTGCCGCTGACGATGTCGTAGTTCGCGGTCCCGTCGTCCAGCAGGAGCGACCCGCTCGGGGAGAGCCCGCGATCGCTCAGGCGAGGGCCGGGGTAGGGCGCAGTGGACTGATCCAGGAGGGTAAAGGGGTGCAGCCCGAGCGTCGATTCGACATGGGCGTAGGGCAGGTTCTCAAGGTCGGCAGACGACGGTGACTCTTCGGCGAGGGCAGCATAACGGCGGACGATGACCACGGCCGGCTCTCCGGGAGTTACCGGAACGAGCGCCGGCGCGCAGTACCGGCAGGTCACGAGGACCGAAGCGACCCCGGTCGCCGACAGCGCGAAGGTGCCGGAAGCATCGGTCACCGTTTGAATGGACGGTTGGTCGAGCCGTCGCCCGACGACAGTCGCCCCCGCAACGACGCCGCCGTGCTGATCTCTAACGGCACCCACCACCAGCGGTGCCTGAGCACCCGCCGGCAGCGCGACGGACATCATCAATATCAGCGCCGGCGCGCCTGTCAGCGGGCGATTCACGGATTCTTTAGACTTTCGGCTATGATGGGACTAGTGTCAAGAAGTATGTTCCGCCCCGTTCTCCTGGCCGTGCTGCTGGCACTGGCCGTTATATGCGGGCGGGCCGCGGTGGCCGATTCGGGATCGCTGGACGATGCGATAGCGGGAGCGCTGACGCCTTCGGCCGCGCCCGCATTGCTCGGCCCGATTACCTCGGCCGGCCGTATTGGCTGGGAATGCAAGCCCGAGCGCTCAGCCGGATCGGCCGGCTGGCACGAAGCGGAACTCCCTCTTGTCCCCGGTAGTCCGTGACCGATGCGGTTTGTGCCGGCCGTCGCCATCATCGCCGCACTCATGGCGGCTCGCGCATCGGCCCAGACCTACCCGCCGCAGCATCCGCTCCCTAGCACGACCTCCGTGCCCGCGCTGCGTGATGTTGCGACGCAACGCGAGATCGAGGAGCGTTTCAAAATTGGAATCGATGCCGAATCGCGCAGCGACTGGACGCATGCGATCGCCGAGTTCGAACGCATCGTCGCACTCAATCCTTCCGAGCCCAAGGGATCGACGGCTCGCTACGATCTTGCGATCGCTTACGCGAACTTAGACCGGTACGACGACGCTGCAAAGCAACTGCGCGCTGCGATCGCGCTCGATCCCGCCTTTTTGGCAGCGATGGCGAATCTGATCTCGGTCGATCTGTCCAAGGGCGATCTCCGCGAGGCGCGCCGGATCGCCGATCGCTACATCGCGCTGGATCCCGAATCGGCGCGCGCGCTCTACTCCCGGGGCATCGTGGCCCTTGCGGCGGGCGACGCCGCAACCGCTCGCGACGACTTCGGAAAACTGCTCCACAACAACCCGTCGTACGCCGTGGCCCACTACGATCTCGCATTGGCCGAGGAACGCTTGGGCCGTTACGAACCGGCGGAGCGCGAACTGCGCGACGCGCTTGCGTTGGCGCCAACCTACGCTCGGGCACGCTTTGCCCTCGGTGTCGTCTTACTGCGAGAAGGACAGCACGATGCGGCGCGCAATGCATTCGAGCGAGCGACGGTGGATGCTGCCGGCGATCCCGCTCTGCAGAATATCGCTGCCGCGATGCGCGATTCGATCTCGATTCCCAAGTCGAATCGCCTTTAGACTTTTCTCATTTCCACCCCGTAGGATTCCGCTTGACTTACTCTTATTTGGAGGCTACATGACTAGGAAATTAGCGGCACTCTCCGTGGCGATTGCGGCCCTCGTGCTCGCAGCCTGTGCCGGCCGCGGCACGACCGTCGCCAACGGCGGCACCTCCGCGCTGCCCGGGATGCCGGATATCGTAATGACGGCAACGCTTCCCGACGGAAAAACGAAAACGATTCACGAGGAACTTCCCTCCGAGGGGCTCGGGACGGTCGACGACACCTTCTGGAGCGCGACGCTCGGGGGTTTCACGCAGCAGACGTATTCGCAAGCGCTGGGGTTCCCGCCCGGCACCAAGATTACGCTAACGAACATCTCGAAGGATTACCAGCATACGCTCGATGTGGTCGCAAAGATCAAGGGAGCGCCCGCGAAATTTCCCCAGAACCCGACACTCTCGACGATGGCGCACGGCAACGGAATCTTGGGAAAGGGTTATGCCAGCGGCGTCTTGGATCCGGGCAAGTCTGTTACGCTGACGCTGGCAAATAAAGGCATCTATCTCATCGGTTGCGCCTTCCACTATGGTGAGGGCATGCGTACCGTCTTGGTCGTCAAGCGGCGTGCGACGCCGGGACCACAAGCGACCCCGCCGGCACAATGAGACTAGCAGCGCCGGCGGCAGTATTTGTGGCCGCAGCCGTCTGCGCCGTCGCCGCCTGCACCAATGGTGGGGGACTCGGTAGCGTCGGTAACGGCGGGGGAGGCGGTTCGCCATCGCCCCTGCCGTCGGCCGCGATCGGCGTCGGCATTCCTACGGGAAAGATCGGCGTCGAGAACGACCCCGTGTGGGGAACCGTTTCCGGCTACACTCAGAGCCAAACCTCGCAGGTGCTGGCCTTTGCTCCGGGTGCGACGATCACGATACAAAATCTCTCTTCGACGACGCCGCACACGCTCAACGTCATCGGCCAGGTAGCGAAACCTCCCGTAAAGTGGCCCCAGAATCCAAGCCTTTCGTTCTCTCCGAGCGGAGGCGGCGTCTTGGGGACCAACTACGGAAGCGGTACGCTTAACGCCGGCGCTACCGTAAGCGTGACGCTCTCGAATCCGGGCATCTACCTCATCGGCTGCGCTTTCCACTACATCGAGTTCAGCATGCGCGACATCATTGAGGTCGTCGCCGGCGCGACGCCGGGCCCGACGGCATCGCCGGGGCCAGGCGGATACGCGAAGCCCGCGGCGGCGCTGAAGTCACCGGCGCGAGAGCCTCGTCTCATCGATCAGCGCGGCCGCGCCTTCACGCTCGCTTCGTTGCGCGGCGAACCGCTGATCGTAACCTTCGTCGCGGCGCATTGCACCGATGCATGCCCGCTCATCAACGCGCAGTTCTCCCAGATCGCCGCGATCGCTAAGCACGATCGTCTTGCGGGCCGTTTGCTCACCATTACCCTGGATCCCGAGCACGACTCCGAGCGGACGATGCGCGAGCTCGCGCAGCGCTTCGACGCCGATCCCGCGCGTTGGCTCGTGGCCGGCGGAACGCTGCGCGACGTGCACGATGTCATGCGTGCCTTCCGCGTCCTCTCCGTTCAAGGTAAGCGCGGCTATCGCGACGAGCACACGACCTTCGTCTACGTTTTTAACTCCGCGGGCGAACTCGCACAAACGATGCTCGCCTCCACGGTGCTTCGCGACGACGTCGTCGCCGGTCTGCGCGACCGCCGTTGGGAGAATCACGCATGAACACGCGACCGGGAGCTTCGATCGCCTTCATCCTCTTAGCCGCCTGCACCGCGGGCGGCATTCCGACCTCCTCGGGCGGGGCCGGCGGAGTAACGATCGACATCAACCTGACGCTGAGTCAGCCAGTCCAAACGCCGTACGGCTTGAGCGGCGGCTTTACACCGGCGATCACGACCGTGGCCGTCGGTTCGCAGCTCCACTTCACGAACACCGACAGCTTCGCGCACACGGCGTCGTATCTCGGGAGCGTCACGCAGTTCCCCGCCGGCTCCCCCCTCGGGGGGCGCGCGACGACCCAGAGCGGGTCTACCCTCTCGGGCGGATTGTGGACCAGTGGCGCCCTGCAGGCGGGCTCGTCGTCGCAGACGATTACGGCCGACCGGGCCGGAACGTATCTCTTCGGCTGCTACTTCCATTATGGCGCGCCGATGCGGGCGGCGATCATTGCGCAGTAAAGCCGCGGCCGCAGGGCTTGCGGTACTCTTCCTCGTTCTGGCCTGCGCGCCGGCGCGCGCCATTCCGATTTTCGCGCAACGCTACCACTTGAAGTGCGGCCAATGCCACAGCGTCCTCCCGGAGCTCAACGCGTTCGGGCGTTATTTTCGCTCGCACGGTTACCGGCTGCCGCTGCCCGAGCACGGAACCACGATCTTTGCGCTGCGCTATCAGATGGAATACGACAAGCAGCCCGCAGCTGGCTCGCGCGAGTTCACTCCCGGCGGCATCATCTTGGGCAGCGGGAACATCGGGCCAATCACAACGTATCTCCACTACGGCTTGGGAGCCGGCGGAGGACCGGGTGGAGTATTCTTGCTCTTTGCTGCGGCCTATAACCAGCATACGCAGACGCTGTATCGCGGCGGGCTGATCGAGCTTCCACTCGCCCAGTCGCCCGGTGAACGCCTCGACGACTTGCAGCAATACGGCTATTACGGCGCGCACGTGGGGTTGAACAACTTGCCGCTCTCTTCAAACCGGTGGGGCTTGCAAATCGAGCGCACCTTCGGGAACCTCACGGTGGACGGCGTGGCAGCGGTCGGGGCGTATCAAGGCGCAGCGTACGGCGGCAAACCCGTGCCGACGGGCGAGACGACGTGGATGCGTACGCCGGAGTTGAGTGCATGGCTCAAAGACACCCTCGTGCAGGGCCACAACGGCGAGTTCGACGTCGGAGGAACGGCCATGGGCGGAACGCTCGGCGTTTTGCCGCAGGGACGTGAGCCGTTCGCCGATCTTTACACACGCTACGGCCTGCTCGGACACGCAAGCTACGGTAATCTCGACCTGCAAGCGGAGCAATGGTATGGGGACGATCACGATGCCGACGGGTTTCTGGCCAATGTGCATTCCAGCGGCGGATACGTGCGTTTGAAATACTATCCGATCCCCCACGCTTATTTCGGCCTGCGCTACGATGCGTACGCCAATCCGTACATCACTCGCGATTTCGTGTACTATGCGGCGGTTCAGATAGCACCCTGTCGCGTGCTGATGCAAGAGGTACAGCCGCCGGGAAGCCATCCGTATCTCAGCGGCGCGTTCACGATCGCGATTCCGCCACCGTTGAAAAACTAGAAGGGAATAGACGATGCGAGTACTCGTCGTTGAAGACAACGCCGTCGTCGGTGAATCGATCCGGCGCATGCTGGAGGCGCGGCGATACGCTGCGAACATCGTCACCGACGGCGAAACCGGACTCGATCATCTCGTCAGCCGATCCTACGACGTCGCCGTAGTCGACGTGGGCCTGCCCGGAATCGACGGTTTCGCCCTGGCGCGCAGCGCGCGGGCGGCGGGGGTGCAGACCCCCATTCTGATGCTCACCGCTCGCGACGCGGTTGAGGATCGAGTCGCCGGGCTGAACTGCGGCGCCGATGACTATCTGGTCAAGCCGTTCGTCGAGGAGGAGCTGATCGCGCGCGTCGGGGCGATCCTTCGCCGTTCGGAACGTCCCGTACTCGGCGTCGTCGAAGTCGGCGCGCTGCGGATCGATCTGGGAGCTCGCACCGTAACCTACGAGGGCCGGGCGGTGCCGCTGGGGGCGACCGAGTTTCGGCTGCTGGAGTTCTTGGCTCGCAACGCCGGCATCGCCCTGTCGCGCACGCAGATCGTCGAACGCATCTGGGACTACGATTTCGACGGGTCGAGCAACATCGTCGACGTCTACGTCAGCCAGCTGCGGCGTAAGCTCGGAAAGATTGGGGCAAGAAGCATCATCGAGACGGTATGGGGAATCGGGTATCGCGTAAAACTTTAGGGAGCCTCTGACTAATCCCATGTACCGATCGTTTGGACCGCAAAGCCGTGAGATGCGAGGAGAAAGCGAGGGAGCATACCGCCGCAGTATGTAACTGAGCTTTCGACAATGCAGATGGCGGCTTTGCGGTCAAACCCTTCGGGCAGCGCGCTGCGATCGGCACAGCGGATTAGTCAGAGGTTCCCAATGCTTTGATCGTCCGTACCGCCCTTCTCTATCTCGCGATATTCGTCTGCGTCCTAGCCGCCCTCAGTACGGGCGCGTACGCATTCGTGGCGCGGGAGTATGCGTCGATGTTGGCACCGGCGCTGAACGCCCCTGAAGTAAGCGCAGGGCTGAGCGTAGCGATGCGCCGCGTCGTCCTCACGATCGCCGAGATCGACCTGCCGCTGGTCATCGTCGTGGCCGTCGCGTCCTACCTGCTAGCCCGCGCGGCGATCGCGCCGCTGGAAGAGGCGCGCGAACGAGAGCTGCGTTTCTCGGCCGACGCCGCGCACGAACTGCGTTCGCCGCTTACGGCGATAGCCGCCGTCGCGCAGGCAGCCCGAGCGGAGGCGACGGAGCAGAGCCGGGCCGCCTTCGAGGCGATCGCTCGCAGTGCGCTCGACGCCTCGGCAATCGTCTCCGACCTCCTAACGTTAGCTCGCAATCCCGCGCGACGCGCACTGCAGTGCGAGCCGGTGGATTTGGCCGCTATCGTGTCCGCCGTCGCTCGCGATGCAAAACCGATCGCCGACGCGCGTCAGGTGCGACTCGACGTCTCGGCGACGAGCGCGATCGTAGACGGCGACGAACGCCGCCTTCGCGAGCTCTCGCGAAACTTGCTGGACAACGCCATTCGCGAAGGCCGCCACGCGGTAAGCATCGCATCGCGCCGCGACGGCCGGCAATGCGAGATCGTCGTCGAGGATGACGGCGACGGCATTCCCGCTAGCGAGCGCGACCGAGTCTTCGAACGCTTCTATCGCCGCGCCAGCGACGCGTCCGGCTCCGGGCTCGGCCTCGCCATCGTTCGCTGGATCGCCGACGCTCACGGCGGGTGGGTTGCCGTCGATCGCGGCTCCAGCGGGGGAGCGCGCTTTGTCGCAGCCTTTCCCGCGCGCGAGCCTTGAGATATCGTGCCGTAAGCGGATACGGCCCAGGGTGCGCATAAGGACGAGGCCATGCCATTTCGATCGCTTCACGCGTTTGTCGAAGCGTTGCGAAAAGCCGGCGAGCTTCACGTCGTTTCGACGCGCGTCGATCCCCGGCTCGAAATTAGCGAGATCACCAACCGCGTCGTAAAGGCCGGCGGTCCCGCCCTTCTTTTTACCGACGTCGAAGGTTCGGAGTTCCCCGTACTTACTAATCAGTTCGGCACCCATCGCCGTATGGCGATGGCCTTGGGCACGCCGAATCTGGATGCGGTAGCGGCGCGCATTCGGGCGCTGCTCGCATTGAAGCCGCCCTCCGGCTCGCTCTCGGAAAAGCTGGCCGCGGCCGTGCAGTTTGCGCCGCTCGCCAACGCCGTTCCAAAGATCGTTCGCGACGGGAGCGTCGGCGACGTCGTCATCGAAAAGCCCGATCTACGCAGACTGCCGGTGCTTACGACATGGCCGCGAGATGCCGGACCATTCATTACGCTGCCGCTCGTAATCACGAAAGACCCTCTCAGCGGGCGTATGAACGTCGGGATGTACCGGATGCAAGTGTATGGCGCCGACGAGACCGGTATGCACTGGCAGCGTCACAAGCACGGACGAGCGCACGCCGCCGCATGGGGCAAGAACGTGCCCGTCGCCGTTGCGGTTGGGACCGAACCGGTTCTAACCTACGCGGCAACCGCGCCGTTGCCGCCGTTAATCGACGAGTTCACGTTCGCCGGCTTCTTACGAAACAAGCCGGTCGAGCTCACGCGGGCACGGACGGTAGATTTAATGGTGCCCGCCGATGCGGAGTTCGTGCTCGAAGGCTACGTTGACAATGAAGACCTGCGGATGGAAGGACCGTTCGGCGATCACACCGGCGTCTACAGTCCGGCGGATCGCTATCCGACCTTTCACGTGACCTGCATCACGCATCGTCGGAATCCCATCTATGCGGCGACGCTCGTCGGTAAGCCGCCGATGGAGGACGCGTGGCTGGGC
>JBAPZS010000065.1:0-14090 GCA_049285355.1 Candidatus Cybelea sp.
CGCTCGAAACGATCGAGATTCCCGATCTCCTCACGGTGCAAGAACTCGCAACCTCGATGATCGTTCCGGTGCGCGACGTCATTACCGAGCTGATCAAGATCGGCACGATGGCGACGATCAATCAGAACATCTCCAGCGATGTAGCAACCCAGATCGCCAAACGCTTCGGCTTTAATGCCGTCGTGAAGGAGGCCGGCGAAGAAGTCACCGTCGAGCAAGAAGAGGACAGGCCCGAGATGCTGACGCCGCGACCGCCGGTCGTTACGGTGCTCGGTCACGTCGACCACGGAAAGACCTCGCTGCTCGACAAAATTCGCCAGGCAAACGTGGCTGCCGGCGAAGCCGGCGGCATCACGCAAAAGATCGGCGCGTACACGGTCGAGCGCAACGATCGGAAGATCACGTTCGTCGATACCCCGGGTCACGAAGCCTTTACGGCGATGCGCGCGCGCGGCGCGAAGGTCACCGACGTCGCGATTCTCGTCGTTGCCGCCGACGACGGCGTCATGCCACAAACGAAGGAAGCGATCGCGCACGTGAAGGCGGCGAACGTTCCGATCGTCGTCGCGATCAACAAGATGGACAAGCCCGACGCGCAACCCGATCGCGTCAAGCAACAGCTCGCGGAGGAAGGTTTGCAGTCCGTCGATTGGGGCGGCACCGTCGAGACGGTGCCCGTCTCGGCGAGAACGGGCGACGGAATCGAAGGCCTGCTCGACACGGTGCTGCTCGAGGCCGATATTCGCGAACTTCGAGCGAACAAGAACCGCCGCGCGACCGGCGTGGTGATCGAATCCGCGCTGCATCGTGGACGCGGTGCGGTGGCAACGGTGCTGGTGCAAAACGGCACGCTGCGTGTCGGCGATATCGTCGTTGCCGGAGGCACGTTCGGAAAAGTTCGAGCGCTCATCGACGACAAGGGGAAACAAGTCAAGAAGGCCGGACCCTCGATCCCGGTCGAGGTGATGGGCCTCGCCGACGTGCCCGCCGCCGGCGACATGATCAGCGTCGTTAGCGATGAGCGCGTGGCCCGAGAAACAGCCGAGAAGCGTGCGACGCGGCGGCGCGACGTTCGCATGGCGGCGGCCGGAGCGCAGCGCGTCTCGCTCGAGACCTTCATGTCGATGCCGGCCGAGGGCAGCAAAGTACTCAACCTCATCATCAAAGCCGACGGTCAAGGCTCCCTCGAAGCGTTGCGGGCGCGCATGGAGTCGCTCTCGACCGACGATGTTGAGATTCGCGTCATTCACGGCGGCGTCGGCGCGATCTCGCCCAACGACGTAAACTTGGCCAGCGCTTCGAATGCCGTTCTGATCGGATTCAACATTCGGCCGGACGAGACGGCTCGCCGCCTCGCCGAGAACGAGGGCGTCGATCTCCGGTTCTATCAAGTCATCTACGAGATCGAGGACGATCTGAAGAAGGCGATGCGCGGCATGCTCTCGCCGGTCGAGCGCGAGGTCGTCTTGGGACGCGCCGAAGTGCGCCAAGTGTTCAAAGTCAGCCGCGTCGGCACGATCGTCGGCTGCTACGTTACAAGCGGCAAAATCACGCGCAATGCGAAGGCTCGGGTCGTTCGCGACGGTACGGTTGCCTTCGACGGCGAGATCGAAAGCCTACGCCGCTTTAAGGACGACGTGCGCGAGGTCGTCGAGGGCTTCGAGTGCGGCATCCAGATCGCGAAGTTTCAAGATCTTAAAGAGGGCGACGTCATCGAGGCCTACGCGCTCGAACAGGTTGCAGCGGAGCTCGTACGCGCATGAAGGCACAACGGGTTGCGAAGATCGACCACGAGATTCAACGCATCCTCGGAACGCTGATCTCGCAGGAGCTGCAAGATCCGCGTCTTGCGTTCGTTACGGTAACGCAGGTCCACGTAAGCGACGACCTGCGGCACTGCAAGGTATTCGTCTCGGTAATCGGCGACAGACATCAAGCCCGGCAATCGCTCGATGCGCTCGAGCACGCGGGGCGCTTCTTGCGCGGCGAGCTGGGTCGCAAGATCGACCTGCGCCACACGCCGGAGCTCATTTTCGTGGAAGATCGGTCGGCCGAGCGCGCGATCGAACTAGCAAAAACGCTGCGCGAAGCGGCGCTTGGGTCGGTACCGGAGGAGAACGAATGATCGAAAGCAAGCCTCGGATTGCCTCGGTTCGAGAAGTCGTCGAGGAGCTGCGTCGCCGCAGCTCCTTCGTGATGGTCAGTCACGTAAAGCCCGATGGCGATACGCTCGGAGCCGGGCTCGCGTTGGGGATCGCGCTCAAGAAGCTCGGGAAGAACGTCGCCTACTTTCAGGAGGATGGCGTTCCGCGTAACCTGCGTTTCCTTCCCGACGCGCACCTGATTAGCGGCGAGCTCCCTGCGTGGCGCGACGACGATACGCTTTACGTATTCTGCGACATGAGCGACCGCGGACGCGCCGGCGACACGCTTGCGGAGATTCCGCGCGAGAACGTGCTCGATATCGATCACCATCTCGGCAACGCCCTCTTCGGCAAGTTGAATCTCGTGCTGGAGAACGAGTGCTCGACCGGCAGCGTGGTGATGCGCGTCTTACGAGAGCTTGGCGGCGCTATCGACTGGCGGAGCGCGACCTGCATCCTCGCAGCCATCATGACCGATACCGGCGGTTTCATGCACTCGAATACGACGCCCGAGGTACTGGAAGTCTCGGCTGAGCTCATGCGTCTGGGAGCCGACAAGGAGCGCATTACGCGCGAGATCTTCGGCACCAAACGCGTCGCAGCGACGAAGCTCTTGGGCCGCATCATCGACGTGATGCGCTTCGAACACGAGGGCCGCTACTGCTATTCCTACGTGGACGATGCAATGCTTGCGCAGACCGGCGCCGATGGCGAAGATACCGAAGATACAGTCAACGTCTTGCTCGGGCAGGAGGGTGTCGTGGTAGCGGCGCTCTTCAAGGCGATCGAAGGTGAGTTGCGCGTCTCATTACGCTCGAATGGAGAGATCAACGTGCAGGCAGTGGCCGGAAGCTTGGGAGGCGGCGGTCATTTCCGCGCATCGGGTTTGACCTTTCACGGAACGTTGCACGAGGCGATCGCGGGCGTCGAAGCGGCGCTCGTCGCACACGGTCTTTAGTGGCCTGTACTCCCGGTACAGGACGCTAGCGGCGCGCCGGCGCTGTGCTCGGCTTCGTCAATCTCTTTAAAGCTGCCGGCCTCACCTCCGCACGCGTCGTATCGCGCGTGCGCCGAATCTACGCCGTTGTGGGCGGCGATAGGCGGATAGCCGCCGGGCATCTCGGAACGCTCGATCCACAAGCCGCCGGGGTGCTTCCGGTTGCAATCGGCAAGGCGACGCGCCTCATCCCGCTCTTAGAAGATCAACGGAAGGCCTACGCATTTACGCTGGTGCTCGGCCGTTCGACGACGACGCAGGACGCCACCGGCGAAACGGTCGAGGAGCGGGCGATCCCCCAAAACTGGCCGCGCCTCTTGCACGAGGCGCTCCCGAGTTTCGTCGGAAAACTCGCGCAGGTACCACCGATGTATTCGGCCGCGCACCACGAGGGGCGGCGTCTTTATGAGTTGGCGCGTGAAGGACGCAGCGTCGAGCGCAAACCGCGCTTCGTCACCATCTATGGATTGTCGTTGCTGGGCCCAACGCCCGGCTCGGGCCAGGCCGAACGAGAGTTAGGCGTCGCGCGAATGCGCGTAGCTTGCAGTCAGGGCACGTACGTCCGTACGCTCTGCCACGAACTCGGAGCTGCGATTGGAGTCCCCGCGCATATGGGCGCGCTCGTTCGCGAGGGCTCGGGTCCGTTCGTTCTCTACGAATCGCTGACGATCGAAGAGATCGCCGACGCTCCCGAACGCGCCCTCATCGCCCCGGAGCACATCATCCCGTTTCCGACGATCGTTCTCGATCTGCGCGGCTCGGCCGACTTTCGCGCGGGCCGCGTGGTTCCGTTGCCGGAAGGAGCGACGGGCCGGCACGTCTTCGTGCGCGACGAATCGCGAACGCTCGTAGGAGTCGGCGAGGCGCTCGGCACGCTGCTCGCACCGCGTAAGGTTTTCGTGTGAGGTTGTATCACGAACTCGAACGCGATAGCGACCGGCCGCTGGTGCTCGCGATCGGATTCTTTGACGGATTCCATCTCGGCCATCGCGAGATCGCGCGACAAACGCTGCGATTGCGCAAGCCCGGCTGGCGCGCGGGCGTGCTCACCTTCGCGAACCACCCGGCCGTGCATCTTCGTCCCGGAACGGAGCCGCCGCTGATCTGCACGGAGCAAGAGCGGCTCTGCCTTTTCGCCGGCGCAGGTTATGACGAGTGCTTCTTCGTGCGCTTCGACGAGCGCATCGCGACGCTCTCGCCGCAAAGTTTTCTGAAGCTGCTCGTTGGACGCCTCGGCACACGCGGTGTCGTCGTGGGCTCGACCTTTCGATTCGGCCACCGGCGAGCCGGCGACACCGCACTCATGAATGAGTTTCTCGGGGAATGCGGCGTAACGCTCGTTGCGGTCGAGCCGGTTGTCGTAGACGGCGAGCGCGTCTCCAGCACGCGCATCCGTCGCTTGATCGGCGAGGGAGATATGGCGCAGGCCGACCATCTCTTAGGCGGGACGGGGTATGAGATCCGTGGCCCCGTCGAAGCCGGCGCTGGACGCGGGCACGGGTTGGGTTTCCCGACGGCGAACGTGCGGACGCCTGAGAAGCTGATTCCAACGGATGGGGTCTATGCCGCGACGGCGCGTTACGACGGACGCGATTACGCGGCGCTGGTATCGATCGGGACGAACCCGCAGTTCGGCGGCGCGCAGCGCACGATCGAGGCGTGGCTGCGCGATTTTCAGCATACGATCTACGGGCGCGAGCTCTGGTTGCGTGACCTTCGCTACGTCCGCAAACAGCGGCTTTTTCCCACCGCCGGCGAACTTGTCGAGCAGATGCGGCGAGACGTTGCGGCGGTTGGCTATCCGAGTTATGGCTAAGCGAAATCTAGCGGTCGCCGCCGGATGCGTCTTTGCCCTGGCAGCCTGCGCGCACAGCGGGAACGCGGATTCAACGGGCTCGCCGCAGATCGCTCGCGTCGGCGGACCGGCGCCCGCCTGGACCGAGACGAGCTTACCCGGCCCGACCCTTTCGCTGGCTGGGCTGCGGGGCAAAGCCGTCTACCTCAACTTCTTTGCGACCTGGTGCCCGCCGTGCAACGCCGAAGCCCAGGCGATCAACGACATCGCACGCACCTACGGCGGCAAAGGCTTGCAGGTCGTAGGAGTGGACGTCCTCGAGAACGCGCATAAGGCCGCAGAGTTTCGTGACCAGCATCACTTGCTCTATCCCGTCGTAGTCGACGACGGGGCGTTGCGCGATCAATACCGCGTTGACGGATTGCCGGTTCACGTCTTTATCGACCGAGGCGGAATCGTGCGCCGCGTCGTCGTCGGCGAGATGTCGCCCGCCGAGATGCAAAGTAACGCGGAGCGCATCTTACACTAAGCCATGACCTCACCCGCATGCCGACGATTGACTTCGACTGTCGCCGCTGCGCTGGCCGCGGCACTCGTCGGCGGATGCAGCGGCGGTTCGCAATCCGGCATCATGATGCCGGCCGCAAATCCGGGCGCTCCGAATGGCTCGGCCGCCACGGGAAGCACGCTCGTGCGCATCTTCGTGCCCGCGGCCTTGGGTAACGCGCTCGGCAGGCCGCCGCTTATCACCCCACCGATCAGCACCGCGCCGGGCCCTGGCGGCGCGATACCGTTCCCGGTCAGCGCCCCGGGAACTGCGCCGCTTCCGGCACCCGGCGCATCGCCGACCTCACCGGCGCCGCCCGGCTCGCAGATTCTAGCGATAAACGCGACCGGCCCAACATCGATTAGTCAAACGGTGGCGGTCGGCCCCAACGCGAGCGGTTGTGCGCCGGCGGCAGGGGGCACGAGCTGCCAGTTGTCGCTCGCCCTTCCGGCCGGCACCTATAGCGGCACGATCGGGGCCGCCAACGCGGCCGCCGCGACGGCGATTGCGTTTACCGTCGCGCCGAACGGACAGAACGTCTTGGGCCTTACGCTCGGGGGTATGGCAGCGCAGATCGCCGTCGTTCCGGCGACCTCACTGAGCGCGACTAACGCACAGAACGGAATCGATCTCTTCGGTTCGGGCCGGCACGCGGTGCTCGTCGAGGCGCTCGACGCAAACCAGAACGTCATCATCACCGGTGCGCAAGGGACGTTTACGCTGAGTCAAGCGGGCGGTACGCTGGGGCTCGTTATAACGCAAGCCGCGAACTCGGTGCCGAATCTCTTCTACGTCACGCCGAACGGCGCAGCCAACTCGAATGCGGCCTTGCTGCGCGCGACGGCCGCCTTCATCGGCCCCGGCAATCCATGCGCGCAGGCCAACGCCGACTGCAGCAGCACCGTGCGCGTGGACGTGCACCAAGTCTTAGGCGTCGCAAACTCAAACGGTAATAACGTCGGCCTTTACGTCAACGGTCAGACCCTGCCGCTCGCCGTCGTGCAGAACGGGGTCGCTAACCCGCAAGCATTGATCTTCGATGCCGCCGGGAATCTCTTCGTCGCCAACCAGCCCGGAAGCGTTACCGAGTACGCTCCGCCGTACAATACCGTTGCTTCGACCGTCGCCAACGGAGTAAATCGCCCACAGGCGCTGGCGATCGACTCGCGTGGAGATCTCTTCGTCGCCAACGGCAGCGGAAGCAACACCGTAACGATGTACTCGCAGCCGTACGGCGCAAAGGCCGCGGTGACGATCTCCGCGGGCGTCAACGATCCGGTCGCGCTGGCGCTCGATTCAACTTCGGATCTTTTCGTCGTCAATCAGGCGTCGAACACCGTGACCGAATACGCACCGCCGTACGCATCGCCGCCGACCGTGATCTCGAAGGGCCTCAACGCGCCGAACTCGCTTGCGATCGACGTTCACGGGAACCTCTTCGTAGCGAACCTGAACTCTACGCCGAACTCGGTCGTCGAATACGCTCCACCCTTCTCGAGTCAGAGCGCGCCGGCCGTCACGATCACCAATGGCGTTAACGAACAAGGCACGATCGGCTTGAGCGGATCTGCTAACCTCTTCGTTCCGAACCAAGGCGCGAACACCGTGACGGAGTACATCGCACCGTACACCGGTACGCCGACGACGATCGCGGGCGGACAGAGCCAGCCGGTCGCGCTCGCGATCGACATGGCCGGCGACCTCTACGTCGCAAACTACGGGAATAATACGGTTACGGAGTACCCGCCGCCCTATGGGAGCGGCGCGTGGACGACGCTGAGCAGCGGAATAAGCTTACCGATCGCGCTGGGGCTTTCGCCGCCGACGAACGCGGCAGCTGCCCTCCTTCCCTAAGACGGACTCCTAGGCGGCGCGGACTTGAAGGGCGTCGCCTTCGAGCGTAACGCGCGCCGCCGAACCCTCGCGGATCTCGCCGCGCAGCAGCGCGGTCGAGAGCGGCGTGGAGACGTAATGCGAGACGGTGCGCGCAACGTAGCGAGCGCCGGTTCCCGCGCCCATCGAGACGCGCGCGAGATAGAGCTTCGCCTCGTCCGAAAGCTCGAGCACGACGTTGCGCGCACCAAGCCGTTGCGCGAGCGAATCGACGTGAATCGTCACGATCGCCTCGATCTGCACTAGGTCCAGCTCGTCGAACGGAACGATCTCTTCGATCCGGTCGAGCAGCTCGTTGCGGAGCGCAAGCGCAAGCTCGTCGTCCTCCAGGTTGGTCGTCAGGATGATGATCGCGTGGCGAAAGTCGATCGTGCGTCCTTTTGCGTCGGTAACGCGACCTTCGTCGAGAATCTGCAGGAGGATCGCGGCGACGTCGGGATGGGCCTTCTCCAGCTCGTCAAAGAGCACCACGCAGTACGGACGGCGGCGAACCGCCTCCGTAAGCTGTCCCGCCTCCTCGTGTCCCTGATATCCGGGCGGCGCGCCGAGCAGTCGCGAGATGGTGTGCGGTTCGGTGTACTCCGAAAGGTCGACGCGCACCAATGCGGCTTCGCTGCCGAACAGCGCCTCCGCGAGCGTTTTCGCAAGTTCGGTCTTCCCGACACCGCTCGGCCCGCGAAAGAGAAAGGTGCCCAGCGGCTTACGCGGATCGTGCAGCCCCGTACGCGCGCGGCGAATTGCATTCGAGACCGCAGCGATCGCTCGATCTTGACCGACGACGCGTTTGGCGAGCAGCGATTCCAGCTCGAGCAGACGGTTCGCTTGCGACTCGGTCAGCGAGCTTTGCGGGATACCGGTCCAACGTGTCACGACGGCAGCCACGTGGCCGGGTGTAACGGGCGGCCGATCGACGGCGCCTTTGTTGGCGAGCGCAACGGAGGCTGCCGCTTCGTCAATCAGATCGATCGCTTTGTCGGGCAAGAAGCGATCGGCGATATAGCGGGCCGAGAGCTGCGCCGCCGTATCAATAGCCGCATCGGAGATCGTAACGTTATGGTGGGCAGCGTAGCGCGCGCGCAGACCTCGGAGAATCTCGATCGTCTGCTCGATGCTCGGCTCCTCGACCATCACCGGCTGAAAGCGCCGCTCGAGCGCGGCGTCCGATTCAATGTGCTTGCGGTACTCGTCGAACGTCGTTGCGCCGATGCATTGCAGGTCGCCGCGTGCGAGTTCGGGCTTGATCATCGAGCTCAAGTCGAGCGGAGCGCCCTCCGCTGCGCCGGCGCCGACGAGCGTGTGAAGCTCGTCGATGAAGAGTACGATGTCGCGAGCGCTGCGCTTCACTTCCTCGAGGATCCGCTTCACGCGACCCTCGAACTCGCCGCGATACTTCGTTCCCGCGACCAGCGGCCCGAGTGATAGTGCAAGAAGGCGCTTGTTTCGCAGCGCCGAGGGAACGTTGCCGGCGGCGATTCGCTGCGCGAGCCCTTCGACGACCGCGGTCTTTCCGACGCCCGGCTCGCCGACCAGGCACGGGTTATTCTTGCTGCGCCGCGCAAGAATCGAAGTAATTCGTTCGATCTCCGTATCGCGACCGATAACGGGGTCCAGCTTTCCTTGGCGCGCTAGCTCGGTCAGGTCACGCGAGAAAGCGGCCAGCGTCGGGGTAGTACCGCCCCGCAGCCGTTTCCCGAGTCCGTCGAGCGGCGACTCGCCCGATCCTTGCAGCTTTTCGGCGAGCAGCGCACTGCCGGCGATCAGGCCGGCCGCCGCGACCGCCGCACCGATGAAAGGCAGGGCGTTGGTGACCGTGCGCTTTTGAGCGCAGACGGAGCAGAGTCCGCGGCCTCCGAGGGTGGCCGAAACCGGACGGGTACCGCAAACTTCGCAAAGGGAGCTCATCGGCGAAATCTACTACGCTCGACGCTGCAGGGTTTCGTTTGGGTTCACGGTTGCGCGATAAAGACGACCGTGACGGTCGCTTCGACGGCGACGTTGCCTTGGTCGAAGGCGGTCGACTTAGCCGCTCCCCGCGCGAGCATTTGGGGGCCCGGCGCGTAGGACGAGGCATTGCGCAGCTCGACACTCTTGATCCCGACGATGTGCAGCGACGCGGCTTTTGCCAGGGCATCGGCATTCTTTCGAGCGTCGGCGACCGCGGCCGCGATGGCTTGCGCGCGCCCCGTCCCCGGATTGCCAAGCGAAAAAGCCACGCCGTTGATCGCGCTGGCGCCGGCGCTTACGCAAGCGTCGGTGACGGTTCCGGCCTTACCGATATCGCGAACCCTTACCATAAACACGCGTGAAACCGTGTAACCATACCTCTCTCCGCTCGCAACGGGTGGTGCGACTTGCGGCGGGGGATTATAGGAAACGTTGTACGAGAGCAACGCGACGTCGTCTCGCGCGATGCCGAGTCCGCGCAGCCAAGCGACGATCCGATCGTACGTCTGATTGTTTTTCGCCAAAGCCTCCGCGGCGGTCGGGGCATTCGTATCGATGCCTGCGCTGACGGTAGCGAGATCCGGCGCAAACCACAGCGAGCCGCTTCCCGACGCCGTGATCTCGGTGTCGCCCGAGCCGGCGGCGACGGCGCCGCCGCTGACGAGCAAGAATGCGGTCAGCAGACAGAGGAAAGAAAGCTTCATCCTACGGCAAGCTCCACCGCGCGGGGCCAGCATCCCTGTTCGTTCGTGCGGTACGTGGGTATAGAGGTCCGAAGCGGCACTTCGCCGGCTCGAAAGGGAGGATGAGAGGTTGGGAATTCTTGCGTGGATCGTCTTCGGCCTGATCGTGGGGCTCGTGGCGCGTTGGATCGTTCCGGGGGAAGCGCCGGGCGGCATCATCGCCGACATCATTGTCGGAATTATCGGAGCCCTCATCGGGGGCTGGGTCTACGGCTTCTTCGGCCACGCGGGCGTAACCGGGTTCAACCTTCCGAGTATGGTCTGCGCCTTGATCGGCGCAATCGTGCTATTGTGGATTTTGCGCGCGATTCGGGGGCGCCCCGCAGTCTGAAGGGCGCCGCGCTTCGCCGCGGAAGCTGAACAAAATGGCCTACGTCATCACCGAGCCGTGCATCGGAACCAAAGACAAGTCGTGCGTGGACGTCTGTCCGGTCGATTGCATCCATGGCAAGGATGACGACGACATGCTGTACATCGATCCAGAGGTCTGCATCGATTGCGGCGCGTGTGTTTCGGCATGTCCGGTGGAGGCGATCTTCGCCGACTCCGACCTTCCGGAGAAGTGGCAGAACTACACGGCCATCAACGCCGACTACTTTAAGAAAGAATGACTGCGCGGATTTCTAGCGATACCTTCGACGCGTTCTTCGCTTGGGCGCCCTGGGTCATCGGTATCGCGATCTACCTGGCCTTCTACATCGCAAAGCGTAACGAGGGAAAGACGACGAGCGCCGCGCCATCAGCCGCCCAAACGTTTGCATGCTCCGAGTGTGGCCAGCGCGGTCCCCGCGAAGCCATGGTCGCGCAAGATCACGGCGGCGCGGTCAGCTGGCAGTGCGCTTCGTGCGCTGCCGAAAAGGCGCTAGCTTAGCGCAGCATACCCGTGCCTCGGGGACGCGCTGAGCCAAGAGCCTTTTAAGGGCTACTGCTCTTGGCCGTAGGCGGAGAGAACGTCGTGAATGCGCGAGGCGATGCTGAGCGCCTCGTCCCACTTCCGCTGCCACATGTTTCGTCCGAAGATGAGGCCCACGCAACCCGCGGCCATCGCGACGTGCGCTTTGTGCACCGTCGCCTCGTCTCCCATCTTGCTTCCGCCGGAGACGAGAACGAGGCTGCGGCCCGCGGACTTCACGACCTTGCGCAGGCCTTCGACGTCGTCGAATGCCAGAGTGTCGTACGGTTTGGGCAGTTTCGCGGCATCCTCGGGTTTCCAGACCGGCTCGTTGAGCTTGATTACGTCGGCGCCGAGTTCGCAGGCGACTCGGGCCGCATAATCGACGGCATAAAGTGAGTCGATTCCGCCCTTTGCCTTGATGGCGGAGCCGCGAGGGTAGGCCCACACGACGAGCGGCATCCCGTACCGGTCGCAATCGCGGCGCACCTCGTTGCACTGCGCGATGTCGACCTCTTGCGCGGGGCTGCCCACGTACAGCGTGTAGCCGACCGCATCGGCGCCCAGCCGCACGGCGTCTTCTACCGATGAGGTCATCGGGCTGAAAGCCTCGTCGTCGGGCGGGACGTTCGTCTTACCGTTGACCTTGAGCAAGAGCGGAACGCGTCCGGCGTACCGCTTCTGATACTTTTCCGCCAGGCCCACGTGAAGCGCGATGCCCGAGAAGTTGCCCTGCACGGCCAGCCGGTAGATCCAATCGGCGTCGATCGCCTCCGGGTTGTCGAAGAAGTCCACGGGCCCGTGCTCGAGCCCTTGATCGATCGGCAGCATCATCAGCGTCCCGTTCGCGGGCCCGTGCTCGTACATGAGCCGGTGCAGGCGCGTTCGCTTGCCGATCGAGAGGTTCATCGTGTCGAAGGTGGGACGAAGGATCGCGGGAGTTGCAGTGACTGCCATGGTGAGCGCGCCTTCGCCGCGCCCCGAAGGTTATCCTGAGGCGGCGACCAAAACGCCGTTGGTGATTTCGCGGGTCGGATTCATCGGTCTCGGAGCGATGGGCGAACCGATGGCCCGCGCATTGCGGCGCGCCGGATTCGAAGTGACGGCGAGCGTGTATCGGCATCGCGAAGCGTTAGAACGCTTGCGTGCCGACGGCGTGCTCGAAGCCGACGACCCGGCGTCGCTGGCGGGCGCGCAAGCCGTCATCCTGTGCGTTCCGGACGCGCCGCAAGTCGAGGAAGCGCTCTTTGGCCCAAGAGGCGTCGAAGCGGGCGCAACGCCCGGCCTGCTGGTGATCGATATGTCCACGATCTCGCCCGTCGCGTCGCGGCGATTCGCCGAAAGGCTCGCTGCGCGCGGGGTGGAGTTCATCGACGCGCCCGTCAGCGGCGGTCCGGTCCGAGCCGCTGACGGTACGCTGACGATTATGGTGGGGGCCTCGAACGAGGCATTTGAGCGCGCGCGGCCGGTGCTGCGCGCGATGGGCACGCCGCATCACCTAGGAGCGGTTGGAATGGGCGAAACGGTCAAGCTCGTCAATCAAATCATCATCGCGAACGTCATGATCGCCAACGTCGAGGCGCTCTCCTTTGCAAAGGAGGCGGGCGCGAATCTCGAAGACGTGCGCGCCGTGCTCGCCTCGGCAACCGCATCGAACTACGTGCTCGAAAAATGGCTGCCGAAGACCTGGCTGGCAGGGACCTTCGAGGGCGGTTTTGCGCTGAAGCTTTTGCGCAAGGACGTCGCAGCCGCACTGGACGCGGCACGTGCCGCAAATCTTCCGATGCCGGCGACCGCGCTGGCATACCAACTCTACACAAGCCGTTGCGCGCAGGGAGACGGAGCGCTGGATTACAGCGCGATCGCAAAGAATTATGAGCGGTATTCAGGAGCTTAAGGCGCCGCGGGCCGCCTCGATCAAAGGTCCGGATTTCAATAAGAAGATTCTCGTCGTGGACGACGAGTCGGCGATTCTGCAGACGCTGCGTTTCAATTTAGAGCGCAGCGGATATGCGGTCGTTACCGCCGGCGACGGCCGAACGGCGATCGCGATGGCCCAGCGCGAGCAGCCGGATCTGATCGTGCTGGACATCATGCTGCCGGTACTCGACGGCGTCGAAGCGTGTAAAGAGATTCGTAAATTCAGCCCGGTTCCGATTATCATGCTCACCGCAAAAGATCAGGAGATCGACAAGGTCTTAGCGCTCGAGCTTGGAGCCGACGACTACGTTACGAAACCGTTTGCGTTGCATGAGTTCCTCGCGCGCGTAAAGGCGCGGCTGCGCCGGCAAAACTCCGCGGCGCCCGGCCACGACGAGGCGATTGCACTGGGCGAGATCGTGCTCGACCCATCGCGACAGCAGCTCACGGTGCGCGGGAAGGCGGTCGCGCTTGCGCCCAAGGAGTTCGGGCTACTCCGCGTTTTAATGGAAAACCACGGGCGCGTCGTCACGCGTCAGACGCTGCTCGACAAGGTTTGGGGATACGACTTCGAGGGCGAACAGCAGACCGTCAGCGTTCACATTCGCTGGCTCCGCGAGAAGATCGAGGAAGATTCACGCGCGCCGCGCCACATTCTCACGGTGCGCAGCCGCGGTTACATGTTCAAAGCTTGACGCCGCCGGAATGGTCGCTTATCGGGTTGGTGGCCGGGCTCGCGGTGGGGTTTGCAATCGCCCAAGTTCGCGCCGTGCGGCAGAAGCCGTCACCCGCCTCCGACCCGCCGCCGCAGGCCGCGACGACGAGTGCCGAACCGTCCGTCGAAGCGATTTTCGCCCCGCTGGTGCGAGCCTTGCCGATGGGGGTAATCATCGTAGACGGCGCCTGCCACGTGGAGTTCGCCAACGCCGCCGCTGGAACGACCTTCGGTTTCGATCCCGCTCGCGCCATCGCGCTTCACATCATCGAAGCGGTTCCCAACGTCGAGCTGGAGCGTCGCATCGGCGAGGCAATGCGCGGCGAAGCTTCGGTAGCGCCCCTCCTGCTTACCCGCGCGCGAGGCCAACGCACGTATCGCGTCTCCGTCTATCCGCTTAACGACGACGACGGGAACTCGCGACGGGTAGTCATCTTCTTCGACGATCAGACGTCGCTCGCGCGGCTCGATCGCGCGCGCAAGGAGTTCCTGTCAAACGT
>JBAPZS010000066.1:0-5297 GCA_049285355.1 Candidatus Cybelea sp.
GAAACTGAAGATGGCTAATGCGATCGCAAGCCCGATGCCGCCGGGAAATCCACCCTCAATCCTGACCTGATGCATGTCCACCGCAAAACCGTGCGCGTGCAGAACGACGAACACGACCACGCAGATGATCGTCACCGAGACGATCTCGAGCACCAGCATGACCAACGCCGAAACCTGCACGCCGCGATAGGCCGCCTGCCAGGCGACAAACGCAATACCGACGACGACGAGGTAAGGCGAGAGTGTCGTCGCACCGCTCAGCAGGCTCACGAAGAGAGCCATCGCGCCCAGCACGGCCGAGGCGACGAAGCCGTAGGCCCAGAGAAGCGACCAGCCGGCGACCGCGCCGGCACTCGGCCCGAGTTGCTCGGCGACGTAACGATACATCGAACCCGACGCCGCGGACCGGCGCGCGAACTGATTGATGCAGAGCGCTACGAAGGTCAGCATCGTGCCGCCGAACACGTAGGCGAGCCACGTGCCGTTCCCCGCAAGCGTAAACATGTAGGGGGCGATCAAGATCGGCGTCATGCTCGGCCCGATCAGTGCGATCGAGGTTGCGAGGACTTCGATGAAGCTTAGCGATCCCGCCCGCAAGGAGCTCGAGCGCCCGGCCGACTCTTCCATCATGCGATGCTCGGCAACCGGCCGCCGAGTTCCCCCCGAAACTTCGCGGATATGGCGCCGGTAGGAGCCGGCATGAAACGACTCTTAGCTCGGTTTGGCATCGTCGTCGGGCTCGCCGCACTCTCCCTGACGGCCGCATTGCCGGCCGTGGCGACCGCTTACGTGCAAGACCAAGCGGGAATGTTCTCGGCCGGAGCCGTTGCCGAGCTCAACGAGCGTATCTCGAGCTTCAACGCGCAGACCGGCAAGCAGATCGTCGTCATCACGACGCCCTCACTCGACGGCTCCGCCTTGCAACAGGCGGCGACGAACGCGTTTTCACAACAGAACGTCAACGGCGTCTTGATCTTCATCGCGCGCGACGATCGCCGCGACATCATCGTGCCCGACCGCGCGGGCGTACAAGCCGGCTGGTTTCCACCCGACACCCTGCGCGCGATTCGCACGGCTATGGAAGCGCAGTTTAAGGCGGACGACTACGACGCCGGGGTCACCGGCGCCGTCACCGCGCTGCTCGGCATCTACCGCGCTCATCTGGGCGCGCTGCACCAACCCGCGGCGGGTTCGTTACCCGTTCCGGCTCAAGGGCGATTTACCGGCGTACAAGGAAACCACATCTCCATGTTCTGGTGGGTCATCCTCGCCGTCGTCGGCTTCTTGATCGTTCGATCGCTCTTGCGCGCCGCATCGGCCCCGCGCAACTACCCCGGCGGCACCCCCCCGCCTGGAGTCCCGCCCGCTCCGGGTTACGGTCCCGGCTACGGCGGTTACGGCGGCGGCGGCAGTTTTTGGAGCGGATTGCTCGGTGGATTGGGTGGTGCATGGCTCGGCAACGAGCTCTTCCGCGGCGGCGGAGGTGGTGGGATGGCACCGACGGATTCCGGCGCAGGATGGGGCGCCGCCGACTCCAGCGGGTGGCAGAGCGATGCCGGTCAAGCCGATACGAGCGGCGCGAGTAGCGGCGATTTCGGCGGGGGCGGATTCGGCGGCGACGCCGGCGGCGGCGACTTCGGTGGGGGAGGCGGCGACAGCGGCGGCGGATGGTAGGCGTCTATGCGACGCCTTCTCTGCTTAGTCTGCGCTGCGCTCTTCGTTGCGCCCGCGCCGGCCCGCGCCGTCGCGCAGGTCGACCAATCGTTTCTTTCAAGCCTGCACTGGCGCCTGATCGGCCCATTTCGTGGTGGCCGTGCGCTCGCCGTAACCGGCGTTCCCGGCGATCCCAATCGCTTCTACTTCGGGGCGGTTGACGGCGGCGTTTGGGCGAGCGATGACGCCGGGCGAACCTGGCAAGCCGTCTTTGACAACCAAAAGATTGCCTCGATCGGTTCGATAGCCGTAGCTCCGAGCAACTCTCGGGTCGTCTACGTTGGTACCGGCGAGGCCGACATGCGTTCCGATATCGCGTACGGCGACGGGATGTACAAGTCGAGCGATGGCGGACGCACGTGGACGCACATCGGGCTAACCGACACGCGACAGATCGGAGCGATCGTCGTCGACCCGCACGATCCCAACGTCGTCTACGTCGCGGCGCTGGGTCATCAGTACGGTCCCAACACCGAACGCGGCGTCTTCAAGACGATCGACGGCGGTCTGAGCTGGCGCAAGGTGCTCTACAAGGATGCCGATACCGGCGCAACCGCGCTGGCAATGGAACCGGGTAACTCGAACGTCATCTACGCCGCGCTTTGGCAGACGCGCAGGCCGCCGTGGAACGTCTATCCGCCGTCGAACGGTCCCGGCAGCGGCTTGTACAAGAGCACCGACGCCGGAGCGACCTGGACGCAACTTACGAACGGTCTTCCGGCGCACGTCGGCCGCATCGGCTTGTCGATCTCGCCAGCCGCCGCCCACCGCGTCTATGCAAATGTGGATAGCGGCCCAGGCTTGGGCGGCGTCTATCGCTCCGATGATGCCGGTGCGAGTTGGGTCCGCATGAACGGTGAGACGCGCATCTGGCAGCGCGGCTGGTACTTTAGCGGCATTACGGCCGACCCGCACGATGCCGACGTCGTTTACGTGATGGACACCTCCGTCTATCGTTCGAGCAACGGTGGCAAAAACTTCGATGCGATCCTCGGCGATCCGACCGGCGACGATTATCACACGCTCTGGATCGATCCAACTGACTCGACCCACATGATTCTCGGCAGCGATCAAGGCGTGATCGTCACCGTCAACGGCGCGAAGACGTGGAGCTCCTGGTACAATCAGCCGACCGCGCAGTTCTATCACGTCGCCACCGACGACGCGTTTCCATATTCGGCGTACGGCGCTCAGCAAGATTCGGGCGCCGCGATGGCTCCGTCGCAGAGCAAGTACGGAACGATCTCACAGCAGGACTTCCGGCCGCTCGACGTCGGCGGCGAGAACGGCTATCTCGCACCCGATCCTAGGAATCGCGCACTCGTCTACGGCAGTGGCGGCGGCAGCGGCGGGCCGGGCGTAAACCGCGAGGTCCCGGCGACCGGATGGGAGCAGAACATAGACCCCACGATCGCCTATCCGGGCACGCTGTGGCGCAACACGTGGACGACGCCGCTAGCCTTCTCAGCCGCCGATCCCGCCGCGCTCTACGTCGGCCACCAGAGCGTCTTTCGCTCGCACAATGGCGGCCAGACGTGGCGGATCGTCAGCCCCGATCTCTCGCGCGCCGACGAAGGGACGCCGGCAAATCTCGACGCGTCGACGCTCGCCGACGACAATAACGTGCACCGCCACGGCGTCGTCTACGCTATCGCGCCGTCGCCGCTGCGCGCGAACCTGGTTTGGGCGGGAACCGACGACGGTTACGTTTGGGTAGGCTCAGGACAGGTCCTTCATTGGAAGAACGTAACGCCGCCGGCGCTGACGCCGTGGAGCAAAGTCGGAATCATCGAAGCCTCGCACTTCGATCCCGCAACGGCATATGCGGCCGTCGACCGTCACCGGCTCGACGACTACAAGCCCTACATCTACCGGACGACCGATTACGGTGCGTCGTGGAGTGCAATCGTCAACGGCATTCCGTACGGTTCGTTCGTCAACGTCGTGCGCGAGGATCCGCGTCGGCGCGGCCTGCTCTATGCGGGCACGGAACGCGGCGTCTACGTCTCTTTCGACGACGGCAAACAGTGGCAACCGCTGCAGCTTAATCTCCCGGTTACGTCGGTTCGCGACATCGCGGTGCATGGCGACGATCTCGTCATCGCGACGCACGGCCGTGCGTTCTGGGTGATGGACGACATCACGCCGTTGCGTCAAATGAACGATGCCGTGGCGAGTGGCGCAACCTATCTTTTTGCTCCGGCCGACGCCTATCGCATTCGCCCCGGCAGCCAAGAAGGGACGCCCCTGCCGCTAGACGAGCCGCAGGCCGAAAACCCTAGCGTCGGGCTGTATATCGACTACTACCTCAACGGCGAAGCGCGCGCGCCGGTCGTTATCGAGATCCTCTCCGCCGGCGGCAGCGTCGTGCGCCGCTGGTCTAGCGCGCAGCCGGCCAAGGCCGTCGATCCGAAATCCGTCGATTACACGACATATTGGATCGAGCGGCATCCCACGCCGGCCGATTCGGCCGGCGCCCATCGTTTCGTTTGGGATTTCCACGAGGAGAGCTCCGACGGGCCGCTCGTGCCGCCGGGCACCTACACGATTCGGCTGAGCGCGAACGGAAAGGTTGAGACGGCGACCGCCCACGTGCTGCGCGACCCGCGGATCGCGGCTAGCAACGCCGACTTGCTCTCGCAGTACGAGTTGGCACGGCGCGTCGCGAACCTCCGCAACGAGGTGACGGCCGCGCACGCTAAAGCGGAATCGCTCGCTAAGACGCATCTCTCGCCGGAGCAGATCCGGGTGTTGCGTACGCAAATTATCGGCGGACCGCCGCCCAATAATCCCGACGATTCGATGGGCGCCTATTCACACGACTTTACGAGCCTCTACTTCCTAGGCAATGCACTCGATAATCTAGAGGGGGCGATCGAAAGCGCCGACGCCGCGCCGACGTCCGATATGCGTCTCGGCTACGAGCGCCTCGCTACGATCTGCCGTCAGACGCTCGCGCGTCTTGACTCGATCTCAGCGACCGGCTCGTAATGTCTGCGCGTACCAGTGCTCGAGGTCGTCGTGGAACTGCACGAGCGCCGGGGCGTGCAGGTAGACCATGTGCCCCGATTCGTAGAAGCCGTAGCTGATATTGGCCTGCAGCTGCGGCGGAACGTTCAGATGGTTGAGCGTGTACACGGTCGCGAAGAACGGCGTGGCAAAATCGTAGTATCCGTTCGCCGAGAAGACTCGTAGGTTCGGATTGAAGGTCATCGCGCTTGCGAGATCTTGCGCGGTATTGGTGGGCAGCGCG
This sequence comes from Candidatus Cybelea sp., assembly GCA_049285355.1. GTDB lineage: Bacteria > Vulcanimicrobiota > Vulcanimicrobiia > Vulcanimicrobiales > Vulcanimicrobiaceae > Cybelea. The sequence continues at coordinate 4,967 of JBAPZS010000066.1, forward strand.
CCGTTATGCTTCCAATCCCACGTACGGAAGATGTTGATATTCGGGAGATAGACGAGCGACGTGTGATAGCCGAGTACCTGCCGAACGTACGAGTTGCCCGTCGCCACGAACGCCGCATCGATCGCCGAATCGACGGCCTCGAAGGCCGGCCGCTCCGCAAGGCGATCGAGGCTATAGGAGGTATAACGAGCGTCGTAGCGCCCAAGCACGACGCCGTTGTTACGGAGAAGCTCGGTCTCGAAGCGCCAGTACGGAATCCGCAGGTTCGAGGCTCGAATGTAGCTCGCCGATAGTCCGGTGTACTGGTGCAGCTTCGCGACCACGTCGTCGT
>JBAPZS010000067.1:0-3860 GCA_049285355.1 Candidatus Cybelea sp.
GGGGGAGGGACGAAACGCCGCAACAAGTACGTTACGGGTTGCGCGTTGACGATGATGGCCGTCGTGGCGATTCCATGGTAGCGGCTGTTCGGCGCGAACAGCGTCGTCTGAAGCGACGCCTGCGCCAGCATCGCCATGACGGGATCGGTCGTCGGGTTTTGAAGTCCGCTCATGGTATGCCGGTGATCCCGAGTGCAGCGAACGTGCCGTACTGGTAGACCTGCGCGAGCGTCTCTTTCTGTCGCTGGTAGGCCATGTACAGACTGCCGCCTTTATCGCTGAAAAAGAGGTCATCGATGCTGAGCACGCGCAGCCCCAAGCTCACTTTAGCGCGCAAGGGGTTGAGCGCAGGATCGAAGGCTTCTTCGGTGATGCTGAAATCCGTAAGCCGTACCGGCACGATGCGCACGGCGCTCCAAACGAACAAGCTCAGCGGCGCCATGATCGGCATGATCTCGAGCGTGCCCTGCTGCGAGAGCGCATAGCTGTTCTGCAGGGCGGCCGTCGTGGGATAGACCAGCGTCTCGAGCGCAGCGAGCTGCGGCGCGATGCCATGCTGAACCGTTGGCTGGTTTTGATCCGGGTTTTCAAGTTGATCGGTGGCATCGATCTCCGCATCGAGCTTGAACGTCTCGACGGGCGGCCCCGTAAGGCGGAGCGCCTCCGAGCGATCTCCGCCTTCTTCTGCGCCTTTGATCTTGAGCGTTCGCGTGAGGGTGTCGGGATTGTACTGCATCACGATTATCCCATTAGGCAGCACGGCGAAGCTGTCGGGATCGAGCAACACGATGCCGCCTTTGAGAATCCGCGGCGAACCCGGGAATGCGCTCATTCGCCCGAGCCCGTCCACGGGGTTCCCGGATGTCCCAATCCCATAGGCAGAAGGTCGCGAGGATCAAGCCCCTTTTTGTCGCCCCCGCTGTCGCCCGAGGAATCCCCGGTCGGCGAAACCACCGGAGCCGGTTTGGCGGCCGGATGGTAGTCGACCAGTCCGTAGCTGCCCATCGGCTTTCCGTAGCCGCCGATCGCATTGTGCGCGTTGCAAGAGAGACAGTTCACCTGCCCGTCGGCCTTTACCGATAGCTCGCCGGCAAAGGTTTGCGTCGGCTCTCGGCCCGGTGTGTTCGTACCGCCAAAATGAACGATAACTTCGCCAACATCAGGTGCAGGCGCCGCAGCGCCGCCGCCCGCTGATTGCGTCGCTGGGGTCGCGGCGCCAGGGGTCGCGGGGCTCGGGGTCGCGGCGCTCGGGGCGGCAGGAACGTGGAGTACGGTCTGAGAGAAGTTGACGACCGCGCTGCTGCTGTTGTATCCGCCGAGATAGCCCTTGGTCTCGCCCGGTACGACCGATGCCGAAATGATATTCCGGTTGTCCGAGCGCATCATGAGATTCAGCGATGCGTCCTCGTCGTCGCCGGTTCGCAATTCGAGTATTTTTTTCGGCTCCGGATCGCTCGACAACGCTTTTTTGTAAGCATCGGGGTCGGCGATGGTATCGCTGCCCGGTTTGCTTGGATCGACCGTCGAGAATCCAAAACCGTCCGGATGAATCGAAACACCGGCGGCCGTGCCGGAAGGGTTCTTTGGGTGCGCCCAGGCCCCGAGAGCGAACGCTGCGGCGACAAGACCGATACCGGCTCCAACGATGCCGGCAACGCCGCCGATGATGCCCCACTTGGTTGCCGTGTCAAGGCGCTGCACCGAGAACGCGGACGATTCCGCGGGGTGTCTCGGGAGCTGACGAAGCCGGCCGTCTCCGCGCTCGCCCCCATCGAAGTGCGTGCCGGCGAGACCTGCGAACGCCGCCGCTCGCCGTTCGTATGCGTCCGCCGGATCGCTGACGAAGAGGCCGTCTCCAATCTCCCGGCCCGCGACCGGACCACACGACTGCTGTGCAACGTGCGCTAGCTCGTGGGCCAGCAGGTGGTCCCCGCTGCGCGAGCCCGGGTGATACGTGCCGGCGCCGAATACGATGTGCGAACCTACGGTATAGGCGTCCGCACCGAGCAGCGTCGCCGAGCCGGCCGCGCTTTGGTCGGTATGAACGCGAACGGTGCTGAGATCAAAGCCTAGAGAGGGTTCCATTCTTTGCCGGGTTACGGCGTCGAGCGGGCGGCCCGGCGAACCGACCACATCGGAGATAGTTTTCACGGCCGCACCAGCACGCACGCCAGCGTTTGCCGCGCGTTGGACGCACACGTGCGACTCGGCGTTGTGCCTGCCAAGAAGCGGTTGACGTTCGTGCTGCTTGGCCGAGCTTTGAGCCTGGACGCGAGCCGGCACCTGACGGGAGGAACTCATCCGAACTCCTTGATGCCCGCCGCGACGGCGCGCGCGACGCGTTTGCCTATCGTGGCCGGCGTATCGTGTACGGCCAGCCCGAAAGCCGGCGCAGACACCTGACGTACCGAGGTCTGACCGACCGGCGCCCTCGGCGTAGACGCGCTTTCGAGTAATCGCCGCAGCTCGCGCTCAACTGCAATACGTAAATGCCGGGCATCGGAAGGTGACACAACGAGGCCGTCGATCGTCAAGAGGTCGACGTTCACCAAACGTCTCATGCCACCGCTCCGCTGCGTACTTGCCAGCGGAAGTCCGTTTCGTTGACCGGGCGAGCGAGCTTGCGGAATTCGATTCTCGCAGCGTCCAGCACGATCGGCATCGTCACGGGCGTTCCCGCGCGTGCGGCTTGAAACGCCGCGTTGAGCGCGATCACGGCGATGCTTCCGCCCGTGAGGCTGAGGCGCGCGAGCCGATCGAAATCCAAGCCGTCCGTGGGAGTCTTCGCAGGAAACGTCTTTTGCCAGATTGCCTTACGCTCGGCAGCCGCCGGGAATGGAAAGTCGACGACGAAGCGCAGCCGTCGCAAGAAGGCCTGGTCGAGCGAACTCTTGACATTCGTCGCTAAGATGGCGAGCCCGCCGTACGACTCCATTCGCTGGAGAAGATAATTGATCTCGATGTTGGCGTAGCGGTCGTGGCTATCTTTTACTTCGCTTCGCTTTCCGAAAAGCGCGTCGGCCTCGTCGAAAAACAGAATTGCGCCGCCATCCTCGGCCGCGTCGAAGAGGCGACGCAAGTTCTTCTCGGTCTCTCCGATGTACTTGCTGACGACCGCCGATAGGTCGATGCGAAACAGGTCGAGTTGAAGATCGTTTGCGATCACCTCCGCAGCCATGGTCTTGCCGCAGCCCGTCGGCCCGGCAAACAGGACGCTGATACCGAGGCCGCGGGTCATCCGCTCGCCGAAACCCCAGGTTTTGTAGACGGTCGTGCGAGCCCCAACCTGATCGGCGATCCTACGCAACAATGCGCTCTCGGCCGAGGGCAGCACGATGTCGTCCCAGCCCGCGCCCGGCACGACGCGTTGCGCGAGCACGTCGAGCCGCGGTCGCAAGAGACCCCGAGACAGATCCCACAGATCGCTGCCCGAGCTCGACGAAGCGGGCGTCGCGTCAACGCGCGAGCGACGGACGATTTCACGTATCGTTCCAATGTCGAGATTGAACTGCGCCGCTAGCTGGTCTGCGAGGCCGCGCGACTCGGGCCCGAGTGCCGTCGCCCAACAGTCGCGCTGCTCCTCGGCGGTCGGTTTGGCTGCCTCGATGACGATAGGCGGTACCGTCCCGCCGCCCAAAATATTGCGCGTCGCCAGAAATACGACGCCCGTAAGCCGATCGAGGAGATGATCCACGAACGCGGCCTGCGAACCGGCACCGTCCGCATCAACATCCAGATACAAGCCGACACTCAATAGAAGGCACTCGCGCTCCCACAGCCGCACAAAAGATTCGAGTTCCGCCGGGACCGCGGGCAGAAGGCCCAGTTGCAGCCGGTAGATTTGGAGACCGATCATGCGC
>JBAPZS010000068.1:0-1638 GCA_049285355.1 Candidatus Cybelea sp.
GCTCGAGCGTTCCCTCGATGCCTTGCAAGAACATCTTCTCCGAATACGCTTCCGTTTCGTATGCGGGCCAGGTGACCCGGCGCACCTCGGTCATCGTCGAAAAGCGGTTGTCGAGGAACCTGACGTCGGCGTTCGCCTCGTGCGGATAGCTCCATGCCCAGTAGACGCTGAAGCGCCGCTTCCCCGCTTCGTATTTGCGCGGCTGGTGCAGTTGGTTATAGGTTCTCCCGGTTACGGCGTTGTTGCTCATCTACGGCCTCCGCATTATTGCATCTGATCGAGCATGTCTCCGAGTGCCTTCTTGGCTCGCAGCGCCTTCTTGATCTCGTCGGCGGTGACGTACGGATACTCGCCGTACTCCAGAAAGCTCGGATGATGGTGCTCGCGAACGAACTTGATGAAGGCCGGAACGTTCGTCTTCCAGTCTTCCGGAAAGCCCTCGAGATTTTCGAAGGACGTACTTATGCCGAGCTTCGTGAAGAGCGCGACCGCATCGTCGGTGTACTTGTCGAAGTCGGTGTCGAAGATGCCCTGATACATGAAGTACGTGTCGGACCCGATCGGGAACATCACCCACTTGAGATAGTGCAGCTTTAGCGACGCGAGAAAGTTCGGGTTGCCTTTTATCGCCTTCTCTATCGCGTCGGCGAAGCCTCGCATCGCGGCCTCGCGTCCCGGTTTGAGCTTCGCAATGACCGTAAAGCCGTAACAGGCGGGCGTCCTTGGAAAGACCGGGCCGTAGTTGCCCTCTTTGAGTTCGAAGTAGCCCTTTTCGGGGATGGCCATAGCGGCCGGTGTGGTCCAGTCGCCTTCCGAGGTACTCATACCGCGATCTCCTTTCGTCGAGTTGCGGAGTTTAGGATTGTGGGTCGCCGGCGGCCGGCTTATACGTGATGCCGAAAATCATTACGGCGACGAACTGCACGAGAAGGTAGGTCATGACCGCGGCTTCGGCGATACCGCTGAAGTTGGTCGTCGCGATAAGCGCTGCGAGTCCAGGGTTTCGCAGCGCGGTACCGACGCCCAGCGTCCGGCGATGGCTTCGATCCGGACCACCGAGAATCCAACCCGTTAGCAGCGAGAGAATGACCAGCGTAAGCATCGCCAGGATGCCCAGCGAGCCGTATACCGCGGTGACGGATGTAAACCATATTTTGGCCAAGGCCACTAACACGACGAGGATCACGGCGACGCAGACGAGCCCCACCGGCTTTACCAGGCGAGCCGCGATCGCCGGCAATCGAGCCTTTACCAACATTCCCACGAGCAGCGGTAAGAGCTGAAACAGGACCAGCGATATGACGATATTCTCGGTGGCAACGGCCGTTTCACCGGAGAGTAGGAGACGCGCCGTGAGTGGGACGGTGAGAACCGAAACCGCGGGAAGAATGAACGCGAGGGCGACGGCAAATCCGAGGCTCCCGCCCTTCTTCACTCCGCCGCCGAGAACGACGAATGGAACGCCCGGGCAGATCGCCATCAAGAGCAGACCGATGGCGATCGGGTCTTTAAGATGAAAGACGCGCACGAGGAGTACGGCGAAGGCCGGGACGAGTACGACGTTCGCGAGCAAGGCACGGATTAAGAGACTGGCGTTTTTAAAGATAGCCCCAAGCTCTTCGCGGTCGACCTGCAGGC
>JBAPZS010000069.1:0-5215 GCA_049285355.1 Candidatus Cybelea sp.
AGTCCGAGCGTGTCGAGCGTCATCGCATCGAAACCGTCGCCGCACTCGTCGTAGCCTTCGGGGAGCGCGCCGGCCGCCGCCAGCGAGAGCTTGAGCCAGAGCCGCGGCAAATGAACGATGCCGAGCGGTCCGGCCGTGCCGGAGCTAACCAGCGGAATGATCTTCTTACGAGTTTCTGTTGCCATTGGCGTTCCTCTCCTTGAAAGTAAGTTCGGAGACTCCAGACTTGTCCAACTCGCCGAGGCCCAATGCCTTCATCCGTTCGTACTGCTCGAACGTCGCGGTCGCGAGCGGAAGGCGCAGCCCTGCCTGCGCCGCGAGCGCCAGGGCGATGCCGCTATCTTTGGCGGCGTGGGCGGCGGAGAAATAGACGTCGTGATCGCGGTTCTGCATATCGGCGCCGTCGGTCTCGAGCACGCGCGAGTTCGCGCCGGTCTGCGAAAAGACGGTGCGCAGCATCTCGAGGTCTAAACCGAGCGCGTTGCCGAGGCCGAGTCCCTCGGCGAGGCCGGCGGTGTTGATGTTCATGACCATGTTCACCAACGCTTTTAGCTGCGCGGCGCGGCCGGCTTCACCAACGTAGGTCAGCGAGGCGCTCATCTGCTGCAAGAGCGGCTCGACGCGATCGAAGACCTCGCGGCGGCCGCCGATCATCAGATACAGCGTTCCGTTGCGCGCCTGCGGAATGGAGCTTGCCATGCAGGCCTCGAGCGAGTCGCCGCCGTGCGCGCGCACCCGGCGCTCAATTTCGACGTGGACGGCGGGCGTTACGGTCGCGCAGTTTAAGAAGATGCGGCCCTTCGCGTTGCCGAGCAGCGAATCGCCGGTCTCGGCGAAGATCGCATCCATCGCCGCGTCGTCGGTGACGACGGTAATTACGACGTCGGAAAGCTGCGCAACGCGAGCGAGCAAGGTGGTCGTTTCGCCGCCGGTTTCGCGTGCGACGGCCGCGGCCGATTCCTGCCGAACGTCGTAGAGCGCGGCGATCGGATAGCCAACATCGTGCAGGCGGCGCGCGATGTTCGCGCCCATTCGTCCAGTGCCGACTACTCCGACCTTCACGAGGGCGCTAATAGAATGGAAGGCACGCCGCCTCCTTGCGACCAATAACTTCAGGCCAGCGATTACTCGCTAGCGACTACTTGCTTTGGCTGAACCAGCCAATCCCTTGCTTAATTTAAGGAGAACTCAATTTGCGTGTATCACGCTTAATAACCGCTGCGGCCATCGTGCTCGCGGTCGCCGTTCCCACTTACGCTCTGGCGCAGGTCGAGAGCACACCGATTCCGGCGCCGGCAAAGCCGAACTTTTCGTCCATGAGTTTCCTGGTTGGAACCTGGTCGTGCAGCACGAAGAGCTCACGCCGGCCGGCGCCGTACATGACCACCGTAACGTATTCTTTGGATTCTTCGGGCTATTGGCTCAACCAAACGTCGACCACGAAGCCGACCGCTTGGGTTAAGAACAAGCTCACCATCAACGATAAAATCACCTACGATCCGGACACGCACCGCTGGGCCGACGTTTCGTACGGCGACGGCGGCACCTACGGGATGTCGTTTTCGAAGGGCTGGGACGGCAACGAGCTGGTCTGGCATGACGTTTCGTTCGCGCCTGGACCCGACATCGCCAGTCAGAGCGACACGACGATCACCAAGGTGAGCGCCACCAAGATCACGCTGGCCTCTTCGTTCACGGAGGCCAAGGCCGGGCGCCACGTCAGCGTCGCGGGCACCTGCACCAAGAGCTAACGAGGGCTCGCCAAGGCGGCGGCGTCCGGCGCGAAGAAATACCCCCTATGGGCCCGCGCCGGATGGGCCGCGCACTAATCGCGTGTGTGGCTGCGGCATTCGTTGCCGCGTGTTCTTCTCAGGTTCGGAACGGCACTTTGGAGGCCGTTCCCCAGACCGTGCATCGCAGCGTGCCTCACCCCGCCACGGCGGACTGCCCGAAGCATCCGGGCGGATCGGGCGTGTTGCCCGACGGCGCCTTCTCTGAGGCCGCGCAGCCTCCAGGCGACGAGATAGAGTCGAAGGGGGCGATCTTTGCGCCTTCCTGGATCGTAACCAAAGGCGATATCGACTTCCTCGATCCGGCCTACTGGGACATGGCGGGCCTGTGCAGCATCGATATCGACGGTTACTACGAGACGGGGGGCTTCGAGTCGACTGGGTTCGCCACCAAGAAGGGCACGAAGTATACGCTGACGTTTGCGCTTTCCGGTAACGGGGGCTGTCCACCGACGGTTAAGCAACTGAGGGTTCAGGCGGCGGGCAGTTCGACTACCTTCGACTGGAATACCGGCGGCGGACGCGACGTGCAAAATGGCGATCATACTACGGCGAGCTGGACCTTCACCGCAGAGCACGCGGCGACTGAGATCGCGTTTATCAGTCAGGATCCCAAGGCAAGCTCGTGCGGTGCCGTGATCGCCGGAATCGTCGTAACCAAGACATGAGGAACCCGGATTATGCATAAGATCTTCATGGTCTTCACTACCGCGCTGGCGCTCGCCGCCTGCTCTACGTTAGGAGAACCGTCCGCGGTGCCAGGAGGCATCGCGCGTTCGGCAACGCATAACACCCGGCCGGCAACGAGCGCCTACTGTCCAGCAAACCCGAGCGGGACCGGCATACTTCCCGACGGCGACTTCTCCCAAGCGATTGTACCCAACGGTGACCAGCTTGAGAAGAAAGGACAGAAGTTCGCGCCGGACTGGACCGTCAAGAAGCGCAACATCGATTTTCTCAGCTCGAGTTACTGGGATATGGACGGCTTGTGCAGCGTCGACATTGATGGTTATTTTAAAACCGGCTCCATCGAGACGTACGCATTCACGACCCAGAAGAAGGCAACGTATACCGTCGCGTTCTTGATGTCGGGCAACGGCGGGTGTGGACCGGAAACGAAGACGTTAAAGGTCTCGGCCAATGGTCACGGCACGACGTTCACCTGGAACACGGCCAGCGGGAACGACGTCCAGGACGGAGCCTACAGCCCTGAGAGCTGGACGTTCAAAGCCAAAAAGAAGGCGACGCGGCTTGAGTTTATCAGCAAAGACCCGGCGGGAAGCAGCTGCGGTGCCGTTATTGCCGGCATCGCAGTGAACGAGTACAGCCCCTAAGGCTTAGAACTCTTCTTCAGGGGGGTTCTCCGTGTAAGGCGTCTCCTCGTCATCGCCCTCGAAGGGCTTGTCCTCCTCGTAGACGGGATCTTCGTCCTCTTCCTCGAGCTCGTAGCCCTGCGCCCCCTCAACCTCTTCTTCAGCGGTCTCTTCCGCTTCGAAGATCTCTTCAGCCTCGGCCTCGACGGCGCGCGGCGCGACCGGAACAACCGGGATCGGCGCGCTTGCATCGAGCGGCTTGCTGTCGTCGATCTCCTCTTCTTCCTCTTCCTCGACAACCTCGGGCGGCGCGTCGGCAACGGCCTCGCGCGTTGCGACGACCGTCTGCGAGACGACGGGCTGCTCGTCGCCCATCAGTAAGCCGAACTCTCGTCGCTCCGTCTCGCCCATCTCGTCCTCGGGCGTCTTGATCTCGACCTCTTCACGGTTCTCGGTGAGCACCTTGACGTCGAGCGCAAGCGATTGCAGTTCCTTGATGAGCACTTTGAAGGACTCCGGAACGCCCGGCTCCATCACGTTCTCACCCTTGACGATCGCTTCGTAGGTCTTCACGCGTCCGACGACGTCGTCGGACTTCACCGTGAGCAGCTCTTGCAGCGTATAGGCGGCGCCGTAGGCTTCGAGTGCCCAGACCTCCATCTCGCCGAACCGCTGACCGCCGAACTGGGCCTTACCGCCGAGCGGCTGTTGCGTGATCATCGAGTACGGACCGGTCGAGCGCGCGTGAATCTTGTCGTCAACCAAGTGCGCGAGCTTGAGCATGTAGATCAAGCCGACGGTAATCGGGCGCGAGAAACGCTCGCCGGTGCGGCCGTCGCGCAGCCAGGTCTTGCCGTCGGCCGGAAGACCGGCGTCTTGCAGCCACTCGGCAATATCCTCGGCATGCGCACCATCGAAGACCGGCGTCGCCACACTCATGCCGAGCATGCGCGCCGCCCAGCCGAGATGCGTCTCCATGATCTGTCCGAGATTCATGCGCGAGGGCACGCCGAGTGGATTGAGCACGATGTCGACCGGCGCCCCATCCTCCATATAGGGCATGTCTTCCTCGGGCAGCACTTTGGCGATGACGCCCTTGTTGCCGTGACGTCCGGCCATCTTGTCGCCCTGGAGGATCTTACGCTTTTGCGCCACGTAGACGCGAACCAAGTGGTTAACTCCCGGGGAAAGCTCGTCGCCGTTCTCGCGCGAGAAGACCTTGACGTCAATGATCTTGCCCTTCTCACCGTGCGGCACTTTGAGGCTCGTGTCGCGAACCTCGCGCGACTTCTCACCGAAGATCGCGCGCAGCAGCCGCTCCTCGGCGGTTAGCTCCGTCTCGCCTTTCGGCGTGACCTTGCCGACGAGAATGTCTTCGGGCCGAACTTCGGCGCCGATGCGAATGATGCCGCGCTCGTCGAGATCCTTGAGCGCGTCCTCGCCGACGTTGGGGATATCGCGCGTGATCTCTTCGGGGCCGAGTTTGGTGTCGCGCGCCTCGCACTCGTACTCCTCGATGTGAATCGAGGTAAAGCGATCCTCTTTGACCATGCGTTCGCTGATGAGGATAGCGTCTTCGTAGTTGTAGCCTTCCCACGGCATGAACGCCACCAGCACGTTCTGCCCCAGCGCCAGCTCGCCCTGATCGGAGGAGGGCCCGTCAACCAGAACCTGGCCGGCCACGACCGCATCGCCCACCGCCACGATCGGACGCTGGTTGATGCACGTGCCGGCGTTGCTGCGCACGAACTTGAGCAGATCGTAGGTCTTTTCGACGCTATCGCCGTTACGCACCGTGATGCCCTTGGCATCAACGGCGGTGACGGTGCCGGGCTCCTCGGCAACCAACAGGCTCCCCGAGTCCTTCGCGGCGCGATACTCCATGCCGGTGCCGACGATCGGCGCATCGGGGCGCAACAGCGGCACCGCCTGGCGCTGCATGTTGGCGCCCATCAACGCGCGGTTCGCGTCGTCGTGCTCCAAAAACGGAATCAGCGCGGTTGCGACCGAGACGATCTGTTTCGGCGAGACGTCCATCAGCTGCACGCGCTGGGCGGGCTCTTCGATATACTCCTCGGCGTAGCGGCAAACGACGGAGTCCGCCGTAATTTT
>JBAPZS010000070.1:0-4059 GCA_049285355.1 Candidatus Cybelea sp.
CCACCAGGGCGAAAGTGCTGCATCATCTTGGCATCGTGAACCGTCACGCAGGTTCGGTTGGCCGCGCTTTCGAGGCGTTACGGCAATCGAGCAACTTGGCAGCAGAGCTCCACTTGTTCAGCCTCGAAAGTCGCGCAAACGCCGTGCTGTCAAATCTCGCACTGCACGAAGAGGACGATGCGCACCAGCAGATGGCGTATGCGGAACGGGCAGCGACAGCAGCAAGAAAGGCTGGCGACACCTTCGCCCTTCGCACGGCGCTTCTCCAGCTGCTCAGTGCCGCTGCGCGGGCTGGGGACGCCGAAAAGGTAATCGCGATCGAGCAGCGTCTGCTGGTGACCGGCCTAGATGAATCGACGAGACGGTACACGGCTTTCTTTAGGTCTGTGCGCCTAGCCTGGGAGGGCAGGTTCAACGAGGCGCATCAACTCCTGTCCTGTTGTTGGGATCAACTGCATTTTGACTTTGATCGCGTGTCTGCCGGCGCCCAGTACGCTTTGTGCCTTGCGCTGGACGAACGCCGCGATTCGTCGATCAACATGATTCGGAGTGTACTCAACCTCGCTAACTCTCTCAACTGCACCAGCCTTTTTCGAGCGAGAACAGTTGCTCTGAGCAAGGCTTATTGCGCTCTGGCTGAGCTTGCCAACGACAGAGCGACTCTCTCACTTCGAATACTAGCTAGCCTTGATTCCGGCGACGCCGTCGAAAGGGTGGCCTGCCGAGTAGTTAGAGGCATTCATCATCGGATTCGCGAGCGTGGATTACACCGGAGTGATGAGATTGACGCGAACATTGATGAACTGCGTGCGCTGGGCTACGCGGATGCGGCGAGCCTGTTGCGGGCCGTCGGCTCTGAACTAGCGCGCCGGAGCGCCGAAGGCTCGGAAGCCGGTTGCCTGACGCGTTCTGAGTTTGACGTGTTGCGGCTACTGGCTGATGGGTTCGCGCCTAAGGAGATCGCTGGAACCACCGGGCGAAGCGTACACACCGTGCGCGGTCACATCGCGAACATAATTTGGAAACTAGAGTGCCACAGTCAGTTGGAAGCTGTCGAGCTTGCGCGCCGGAAAGGGATACTATGACTGTAACACGGAGGCGCCGTTTCCGCCGCAAGGGTTCGTCCGAGGAGTGTCAGTACTCTCCCCTCTTATCTCGGCAGACACGAAGGAGAATGCAAAATGCTGAGTTTCATGATCGCGTTGCTTGTCGCTCTCGCCGTAACGCCGCCGGACCCGTTTTAGCGACCCATCTCTAACCGCGTAACTTCGCCTGTTTTGGTGGCGCCCGGCTTGTGCGCCACCCAGATGGCACTCGTCCATGCCAAAATCGCGGCATGGACGAGTATTTTATCGGGGCGGGCGCGCTCCTGACGGCTGGGCCGGCCGCCACGATTGCGGGGGCGACCCTGCACGCGCAGACCGAAGGCGTCCTGGCTGGGGAGGTTGTCGCCGCCGTGGTTGATTTTGAGTCGGCGAGCGTCGATCAGGTTTCTCGGCTTCTCATCGTGGCCGCGGGCTGGGACGGCTCGCGGTTCAACGCTGAGGTCGTCTCCAGGCTACTCGCTCAACGCGAGTGTGGGCTGACGGACGTGATTGCTACCCTCGCCGATGCCGTCGGGGTAGATCGGGTCCATATCTTCGCGCATTGGCAACCCGAGCGAACGACGGTGGACGCCCTTCGAGGAAAAGGGATCACGGTTATCGCGCACAGTCTCGACGCTATTGGGCGAGCGGCCCTGGTTTCGGGGCAGCGAGTCGCGCTTTGGCCGGCGAAGGTTCGGGCCGCGTAACCCCAAGCTGACCGGGACGTTCAGGTCCTTCCAAGGGTAAGCAAGCAGGATGCATCGTAGACATGCAAATTATGCCGAATACCCGCGTCGCGGTCATCGACGACGACCGCATGGTGCGGGAGATGCTGGAACTGGGACTCTCCCGCGAAGGCTACGACGTACGGACGGCCACCGACGGGCTAGCCGCGCTCGAGCTGGTGAAGGTTTTTGACCCCGAGCTAATCGTGCTCGATATCATGATGCCGAAGATCGATGGCGTCACGCTCCTTCCAAGGCTGCGCGAGATAACGCAGGCGCCGATCCTCATGCTGACCGCGAAGGGCGGTACTGAGGACAAGGTGCGCTCCTTAAGTTCCGGAGCCGACGACTATCTCGTTAAGCCGTTCGTCTTCGAGGAGCTGATCGCTCGGCTCCAGGCCAAACTGCGCCGTCCGCAGCTTATCGAAGAGAACATCCTACGCTGGCACGACATCTCCATCAACCCCGGCACGCGCGAAGCCTGGCGAGGCAAGGAGCCGCTCGAGTTCACGCAGCGCGAGTTCGATCTGCTGGAAGTCTTTCTGCGCGAACCGCGGCGCGTGTTTAGCAAGGATCACCTGCTGGAGATCGTCTGGGGACACGATTTCGAGGGTGGCCCGAATATCGTCGAAACCTACATCTCCTACCTTCGTGCAAAGATCGATCGCCCGAGCGAGCCAGGATCGTTTATCCGAACCGTTCGAGGGGTGGGCTACGGCCTATCGCAGTAGTCGTATCGCCGTAACATGAAACTCGCGTCCCGTCTCTCCGCGCTTTACGCGGCGCTTCTCGGCGTTACGGTCCTTATCGTCATCCTTGCTTCGTCTATTGCTCTGGTGTTCGAGCTTCGCCAGTTTTCGCGCGACGTGCTGGTCGCCAAGCACGAAGAGGCCCGCATTCTCGCCGACGAATACCGCAGCGAGGGCATGACGCTCAAACAAGCGGCTCCCCAGATCGTCGACGCGCTGAGCGGGATCGGTTTGCGTGTGACGGTGTACGACTTGAAGGGCCAGTATTTGGCCGGCGACAAGACGTTGCGCCCCAAGCTGCTTGACGAAGTCATTGCCGCCGGCGGGATGCAGCACTTCATTCCACGCTCCTTGCGCAACCCGCAAGAGTTCGCTAACCATTCGGCGGGCGCGCCCGGGCACGGTTCTGCGGATCGTGGTGGCTACCCGCCGCCTCCGCTGCCACCGGATCCGACGCGACTCGAACCGCTCTCCCTGACGTCCGTCGAAGGTGGCTACGTCGGCTTCTTGCCCTCGACCCTGCTGTTGCTGGTCTCGCTGATCCCGTACTGGCGAATCGTCTTGACGATTGCGGGGGCGGCGATTCTGCTGTCGTGGTTCGTCGGAAAGCTTTTCGCGCAACAGTCGCTTCGCCCGATCAACGAGGTTAGCGACTCGCTGCGCGCACTCGCCGACGGCGACTATACGCAACGGCGCTTCGTCATGGCCGGCGTTGATGAGGTTGCTTCCCTTACCGCCGCGTTTAACGATGCGGTCGCGAGCGTTGCGACGGCGATCGAGCATCGCCGTCAAGGCGAGGCGCGCATGCGGCAGTTCGCCGCCGACGCCTCGCACGAGCTGCGCACGCCGCTAACCGTTATTGCCGGTTACATCGACGTGCTGCGGCGCGGCGCAATCGAAGAGCCGCGCATCGCGCGGCAGATTCTCGCGACGATGTCCATCGAGAAGGAGCACATGCGCGGTTTGATCGACCGGCTCATGCGCCTCGCCCGGCTCGATTCCGAGGAGCCGCCGAATATCGAGGCCGTGGACTTGGCCGACCTTTTGCGCGGCCAGGTCGAGGCTGCGCGCCGGCTCGACGACCGGCGCATGATCGACTACAGCGTCGATGGCGTGAAGACGGTCCAAGCCGACCGCGGCGAACTCGCCGAAGCGGTGTGGAACGTCATCGAAAACGCCTTGAAGTATGCACCCGACGCACCGATTCATCTGCGAGCGGCCCGTCATAACGGTCAGGCCACGATCACCGTCGCGGATGAAGGCCCCGGGATGTCGGAGTCGGAGCGCGTGCACGCCTTCGAGCGCTTCTACCGCGGCGATCAACGCGGCGAGATTGCGGGGACGGGTCTTGGATTGGCGATTGCCAAACGCGCCGTCGAACGCGCCGGCGGTGCGATCGCGATCGATAGCGCTCCCGGACACGGTACCGCCGTTACCATCACGATTTAACCTGCTCTCAGCGCCGTTCAAGGCTCCGGCAGGCATCGCTCCCCTATAATC
>JBAPZS010000071.1:0-2070 GCA_049285355.1 Candidatus Cybelea sp.
CCGCTGGGACGGCCGATCAGTTGGAGGAGCTGCACCGGCGGTTCCCGCCGACGCTCTTGGAGGTGCTCGGCGTCAGCGGCATCGGTACGAAGACCGCCGGAATGCTCTTTTCCGAATACGGAATCGCCTCGCTGACCGACCTCGAAGCCGCGATCGCTGCAGGCACGCTCGCGGGCGTGCCGCGCCTCGGAAGCAAGACGATCGAGAACTGGAGACGCGGGATTCTCGCCTACCGCGGGCGTCAGCGCCGCACCCCGCAACCGGTGGCGCTGGGGATCGCACAACAAGCGATTGCGTACGTGCGGTTGGGGCCGCCGCTCGAGCGCCTCACGTTTGCCGGAAGCCTGCGCCGCTGCGAGTTGACCGTCGGAGACATCGACCTGGTCTGTACCTCACACTCCGCGGCCGATGTGGTCGCGCACTTCGCCGGCTGGGAGCGCGCCGAGGCCGTACTCGCGGAGGGACCGACGAAGGCCTCGATTTGGCTGAGCGGCGGCCTCCAGATCGATCTGCGCGTGTTGCCCGATCACCTGTACGGTAATCTGCTCCAACACTTTACCGGCTCTCGCGAACACAACATCAAGCTGCGCGAGTATGCCGTTCGCCGCAACCTTCGAGTAAGCGAGAACGGCATTCTCAACCTCGAGAATGGCGACGTCGTAACCTGCGTCGACGAAACCGGCGTCTATGCCGCGCTCGGCATGCAGTATATTCCACCCGAGTTGCGCAGCGGGCAGGACGAGATCGAGCTCGCTTTAGAGAACGCGATTCCAGAGCTGGTCGATTTGCGCGATCTGCGCGGCGACTTTCACATGCACACCACCTACAGCGATGGGGACGACACCCTCGAAGCAATGATCGCCGCCGCGGCGGCACGCGGTTACGAGTACCACGCGATCAGCGATCATTCGGCCGGCCGCGGCCGTCGCTTCGGCATGGACCCGGCCGCGGTGCGCGCGCAGCGAGAAGCCATTTCGGCACTCGGTGCACGCTATCGAATTCATACGCTGTGCGGGAGCGAGGTGGATATTCTACCCGATGGGTCGCTGGACTACGACGAGCGCATCCTACGCGAGCTCGATATTGTGATCGGCTCGGTGCACAGCGCGCTCCGACAGTCGCGCGAGGAGATGACGGCGCGATTGATCCGCGCTTGTGAGAATCCCTACGTGAACATCATCGGGCATCCTACCGCGCGACGCTACGACTCTTTCCCGGGGTATGAGTTCGATTACGATGCGGTCTTTGCGGCGGCCGCCCGTACGGGGACGGCGCTCGAGATCGACGGACAGGCGGCGCGTCTCGATCTGCCGGCGGCGCTGGCGCGCAAGGCAAAGACGTTCGGTGTAACGTTCTCGCTCGATAGCGACGCGCACCGGACCGGCGACCTCTCCGCGACGCAGTTCGCGGTCGGTCAAGCTCGCCGGGCTGGCCTCGTCGCGGCCGACGTTCTCAACGCTCGTCCGTTGGACGAGGTTCGTGCGTTTGTCGCACGCAAGCGAATGGCGGCGTGATCGAGAGTTTGCGCTGCACCGCCCCGGACGGCGCGATCCCGGGCGCACGCGTGGTGCGGCCGCGGCAACCGCGCGCCGGTATCACGGCGCTCGTTTTCGTGCACGGCGTCGGCTCGACGGCCGCGATCTGGGACGCGCAGCTGGAGGCGTTCGGCAGCGAGCTGACGTCCGTTTCGATCGAGTTGCGCGGCAACGGCGCACTGCCCGATCCGGATCCCTCCCTCATCACGCGCGCCGGTTTTGCCGGTGACGTCCTCACGGTTCTTGCGGCGCTTGGCATCGAGCGTTTTACGCTGGTTGGGTGCAGTCTCGGTGGCGTCGTTGCGCTCGAGCTCTATCCTCGCGCATCGAAGCGCTTCGATGCGCTCGTAACGCTGGGCAGCTTCGCGCGTTATCCCGACGGCGAGCGGGTAGCGGAGGGTATCATTGCCGCGGTGCGCGAGGCGGGGAGCATGGCCGTCTTTGCGCAACGGCGTGCCGCGCAGTTGGGATTACCACCGCAGCGCATGACCGAGACCATCGAGCAGATGGCTTGCAAATCGGTTCCCTGCTATAT
>JBAPZS010000072.1:0-6876 GCA_049285355.1 Candidatus Cybelea sp.
GTTCGAAGGCTGTCCGCGAACCACGCTGCGGCGCGCGGTCGAGAGCGCGCCGCGACTAGCCGGCATTCGCATCGGATTAGAGATCGAGTTCTACTTATTTTCGCGCTCGGCCGGCGACGAGTCGTCGACGGCTACGCCGGACGTGGGCTCCTATTTCGATTTCTCCGCGAACGACCGCGGCGAAGAGGCGCGCAACGCGATGGTCGCGGCGCTGCAGTCTATGGGAGTACCCCTCGCTTCCGCGCACCACGAGCACGGCGCCGGGCAGCACGAGCTCGACGTCGCGCACGACGACCCGCTCGCAGCCGCCGATCACGCGCTGACGCTGCGCACGATCGCCAAGCACGTTGCCGCCGATTTTGATTTGGACGCAACCTTCATGCCCAAGCCGCTCGAGGAGAGCGCCGGCAGCGGTCTTCATGCCGACTTCCGCCTGCCGGAAGAGAGCGCCGAGGAGACGGCGCTCTACGTCGTTGGGGGCTTGCTCGCGCACGCGCCGGCGACGACCGCGATCTGCAATCCGACGGTCAACTCGTACAAGCGACTCGTTGCCGCGTGGGACGCGCCGATCTATACCGTTTGGTCGGAGCGCAGCGCAAACGCCCTGGTGCGGGTCCCGCCGGGTCAAAGGCCCGCACGTATCGAGATGCGCAGCCCCGATCCCGCCTGCAATCCGTATCTCGCGCTCGCGGTATTGATCGGCGCGTCGGCCGACGGCATCGCGCACGGCACGTTGCCGGGACCCGCCTTCGCCGGCTCGACTTACGATTTGAGCGCGCAGGAGCGCCACGAGCGCGGCATCGGCACGCTGCCGAAGTCGTTGCGACAGGCCATCGCCGAGCTCGATGCGGACGCCGTCGTCCGCGGCTCGCTCGGCGATCATCTCTACCGCGCGTTCCGGGATGCGAAGCTCGAAGAGTACGAGCGCTATCGCCGCGCCGTCCATCCCTGGGAACGCGACCACTACCTACGCTTGTACTAAGTTGGGACGTTACGCGTCGTCGTAGAGGAATATCTCTTCCACGGGACGGTCGAAAAGACGAGCGATCTTGTACGCGAGCGGCAGACTCGGATCGTATTTTTGAATCTCGAGCGCGTTGATGGTCTGGCGACTTACCCCCACCTCGCGCGCGAGCTCCGCCTGGGACCAATGGCGCTCCGCGCGCAAGACTCGCAAGCGGTTTTTCACCTATAGTGGCGCCGGGCGATGACGCTTCCCAGCAGCCAGCTGGAGCCGAGGATTGCCCAGACCCAGAAATAGGAGGCGGCCGGCGCGCCGACGGTGCGCTGCAGGAAACCGTACGAGAACGTAAGTATCGCGGTCGCCCCAAAGGCAAACATGATGCCTTCGGCGATGATTCGTTGTTGGAGCTCGTCGCTCGTGCGGTACTCTCGCATGATCGCGTTCAGAATTCCGAAGGCCGCAATCATCGGTGCAAGGCCCACCACAACCCGCAACGGCAGCCACACGACGACGTTGCGGTCGATCAACAGTAAGCTTCCGAACAGGAGCGTTGCGTAGACGGCGAGCCAGATGGTCAAGGCCGCGACGTAGCGAGGGCGGCAAAAGATTCCCATGCGGAGATAGTATGGTAACTTTGACTAAATGTCAAGCATCCTTTACATCCGATCCTGAGGCAGCCGCCGTGTGCTTCAAGAGATTCCAGGCGTGTTCCACGTCGCTGCGTCGCGTTCGCAGATTGCCAATTGCCAGTCGCAGCGCATAACGCCCGTCAAGCTTCGTGTGCGACGCGAACATCTCGCCGGTTGCATTGACCGCCCGCAGCAATTCGGCGTTGAGCGTTTCGAGCGCCGTTTCGTCCAGCCCGGGCGGTGCGTAGCGAAAGCAGATGACGGAGAGCGGATGCGGCGCCAAGACTTGCCAGTCGGGCTCGGCGCGCACCCACGCGGCAAACTCTTGCGCGAGCCCGATGTGATGACGAAGCCGTTTGCGAATGCCCTCCGCGCCGAAGTGCCGCAGCACGAACCAGAGTTTGAGCGCGCGAAAGCGCCGCCCTAACTGCAGTCCGTAATCCATATAGTTAACCGCGCCGGCTTCGGGCGTCGCGAGATACTCGGGAACCAGGCTGAAGGCGCGCCGTACGACGGACTCGTCTTTAAGAAAGAGTACGGAGAGGTCCATCGGGACGAACATCCACTTATGCGGATTGAGCACGAGCGAGTCGGCCAGTTCGACGCCGTCGAGGATCGAGCGATACTCCGGAACGAGCGCGGCCGAGCCCGCATACGCCGCATCCACGTGAAGCCAAACCTTCTTCTCCCGGGCGATCGCGGCAATCGCGCGCACCGGATCGACCGAGGTCGTCGACGTCGTTCCTACGGTTGCCACGACGGCTAGCGGCCGCATTCCGGAACTCACGTCGGCTTCGATCGCGTCACGCAGCGCATCCGGACGCATTCGAAATGCATCGTCGCAGGCGACCCGCACGACGTTGCGCTGCCCGATGCCGAGTGCGATCGCGGCCTTCTCAACGTGCGAGTGCGTTTCGTCGGTGATGTACGCGCGCAGCGGCGGAAGATCTCGCCCCGTCATGCCGCACTCGCGAATCTGCAGATCGAGCGCTTCACGCGCGGCCGCCAGCGCCGTGAACCCAGCGATCGAAGCGGTATCGTAGATCACCCCGGTCCACGACGACGGTAACTCGAGCAGACGGCCGAGCCAGCGCATCGTAACCTCTTCGAGCTCCGTCGCGGCCGGCGACGTTCGCCACAGCATTGCCTTGACGTCGAGCGTCGCCGCCAACGCCTCCGCGGCGATCGCCGCCGGTGCGGCGCTGGTGGCAAAATAAGCGAAGAATCGCGGATGGTTCCAGTGCGTTGTGCCCGGCACGATGATGCGCTCGAAATCGGCGAGGATCTCGTCGAAGGACACGCCTTCCTCGGGAGCTTGCGCCGGCAAGGCGGCGGCGACCTCGCCCGGTACAACCGCCGGCATCACGCGGTAGCGTTCGGGATGCGCGAAGTACTCCCGGATCCAAGCGGCGACTCGATCGAGTCCCTCGGTAAGGGCGTCGTCGTCCATCGGATGGAGTGTTGGCGCATCGGACGCAGAAGGCCCTGGCATGAAGTATCGCACGTATCCGGACACCGGCGTAACCGTGAGCGAGGTCGGTTTCGGCCTCTGGACGACCGCGACGGGGTGGTGGGGCGAGAAGAGCGACGACGACGCGGTTGCGATGCTGCGCGAGGCCTACGATCTCGGTATCACGCTGTACGATGCCGCCGATACCTACGGCAACGGCCGCAGCGAAGAGCAGCTCGCCAAGGCCTTCGGCGCCGACCGCAAGCGCGTGATCTACGCAACCAAGTTCGGGTACGATTTCTCCGACGCCGGACAAGCACGACGCGGACAATCCGAGCTGCCGCAAGATTTCTCGCCGGCGTTCGTGCGCAACGCACTCGAAGCGTCGCTGCGCCGGCTGCAGACCGAGTACGTCGACATTTATCAAATGCACAATGCCCGCATGGCACAGATCGACGACGACGCGCTTTGGGAGCTGCTCGAATCGTTCAAACGCGAAGGAAAGATCCGCATGTACGGCGTCGCGCTCGGACCGGCGATCGGATGGCTGGGCGAAGGCGTCGAGGCGGTGCGCCGCCGTCACGTCGCAACGCTGCAGATCATCTGGAACGCGCTCGAACAGTATCCCGGTGACGAACAGATCCGCGCCGCCTACGATGCGGGCGCGCCGACCGGCTACATGATTCGCGTGCCGCACTCCAGCGGAATGCTCGAGGGTCACTACACGCAGGAGACGACCTTTCCGAAGAGCGACCACCGGCGCCACCGCCCGCGCGAATGGCTGGTCAACGGCGTGAAAAAAGTCGAAAAGCTGCGCTTTCTCGAGCTGCCGAATCGTACGCTCGGACAGGCGGCAATTCAATGGCTGCTCGCCGAGCCGCGCGTTATGACGGTGCTGCCGAATATCTACGATCGCGAGCAGCTACGCGAGTTCTCCGCCGCGCCCGAAACGCCGGCACTCGCACCGGAGGAACTCGATCGCATCGCCGCGCTCTATAAAGAAAACTTTGGAATCGAGGAGCCGCCGCCGTCCTTCAAGGGTACGATGACGCCGCTCTCCTTGTCATCCTGAGCGGAGTCGAAGGACATGAAACCCGAGCAGATTCTTACCGAGCACGCACCCGCCCCAATCGGACCGTATAGTCAAGCGATCCAGATCGGAAACGAACTCTTTTGCAGCGGTCAGATCCCGCTCGACCCGAAGACCGGCCAGCTCGTCGACGGTGACGCCGGGGCGCAAACGGAGCGTGTGCTCGAAAATTTAGGCGCGGTGCTCTGCGCCGCCGGCTACCAGTACGTTGACGTCATAAAGACGACGATCTTCTTAATCGACATGAGCGATTTTTCGGCCGTCAACGCCGTCTACGAGCGTTATTTTAACGCAAACAAGCCCGCGCGCTCGACCGTTGCGGTCGCCGCGCTGCCGCGCGGCGCCCGCGTTGAGATCGACTGCATCGCGCGAACCTAACCCCTTACAGCGGCGAGGTCATAGCCCCCGAGGTAAGCCGCGCCGTCTCTTCTTTGGCGATCTGAGCGACGTCGGGATCGAGCGAGTCCGCAGCGGCTCGCAGCTGCTCGAGAGCTAGCGTCTTTTGCCCCTGCGCTGCATAGGCCCGGGCGAGCAGGTAGTGAATCCGCCCGTCCCAGGGCGTCGCGGCGACGCCTTTGAGCAGCGCCGACTGCGCGAGCGAGTAGAGAGCGTTGTGCTCGTAGTCGATGCCGAGGTTTACGTACGATTCGGGAACGAAGGGATCGACGGCAATGGCCTGCACGTAGTACGAAACGGCGCGCTTCCAATCGCCGCGGACATCGGCCATGTAGCCGAAGTTGACGATCGCTTCGGGCCGTTCGGGCTCGAGGCGGTGCGCGCGCGTAAAGATTCCTAACGCATCGCCGTAGTCGGCGGCCTGAATCTTCGCGACCCCCATGTTATCGAGGCACGCGTAGTTCATCCGATCGATGTTGAGACAATCTTGCAGGTAGCCGGCCGCCTGAGCGTGATCGTGCAAGTCGAGGTACGTCATCCCGGCCCCGTTGAGCGCCGAGATCGAGCTTGGATCGTCGTCCAGCGCGCGCCGGAAGTAGAGAATCGCTTCGGCCGGACGATGAATCGCCTGCAATACCTCGCCGTACTCCTCCTGCAGATCGGCATCGTTCGGTTGAGCCTTTGCGGCGCGTTCCATATCGGCTTGATACTGCGGTAGATCGCCCTTGCGCAGATGCAGCATCACGAGGTCGCGAATCGAGTCCGTGCCGGGAAGCGCGTCCTGGAACTGAACGATCGCAACGTCAACCTTGTTCTCGGTTGCGTAGACGACGCCCAGACGGTTGTGCGTCTCTTTGTCGCGAGGACTTTGCGCGAGCAACTGGTTGTAGATGGCTTCGGCCTTGTCGAAGTGACCCTGACGATAGTAGAGGTCGCCCAAGAAGCGCGCGGCCTCGGCGCCGTTTGGATGACTGGCGTAGAATTGCGCGAGCCAGGTCACCGCCTCGTCGAGTTGCCCGTTGGCGATCAGCTGCCGCGCGTAGAGAATTGCGGCCTGCTGATCCGCCGTTTTGTAAGCATCGACCGGCAGAATCACCGTGGCGCTCTGGGCCGTGACGGGCATCGGCCGGACCGCGACGCTCGCGGTCAGAGCGGCCAGAGCGAGTACGAAGAGCGTGAATCGACTCATTGGTAGCACCTCACCGCTACTATAGCGCACGGCCCCAGGGGGCCGTGACGCGCGCTCGCTTACTTGACCGCGAGCGGCAGTACGTTGCTCGGCGTTAGCGGATAAAAGGCCATCGCGACGACTACAATTGCGCAAAGCGCCACGCTCGCCCATGCCAGCGGCACCAACGGACGATGGCCGGGCGACGGCGCTCCGTCGTCAGCGCCGTACATCGCCGCGATGATTTTCGCGTAAGCATAGAGCGAGATCGCCGTACCGGCGATCAAGAACGCCGCGAGCCAAAGGTAACCATTCGCGACGGCCGTCGAGAGAATCAAAATCTTTCCAAGGAAACCCGCGGTCGGGGGCAATCCGGCGAGCGCCAGCAAGAAGACCGTCATCGCGGCGGCGAGCCACGGCCGTTTGCGTCCGAGACCGCGATAACTGCTCAGTTGCGCGCCTTCTTCGCCGGAATCCGAAATGGCGGCCGCAATCGCGAGCACGCCTAAGTTCATCAGTGCATACGCCGTCAAGTAGTAGATCGCGTACCGCACGCCGAGCGGCGTGCCCCCCGCAAGCGCGACGAGGATGTAACCGACCTGCGCGATGCTCGAGTATCCCAATAGCCGCTTGAGATTCTGCTGCGCGAGCATGCCGACGTTGCCGGCGATCATCGAAATCGCGGCCACGATCCAGACCGGCAGCAAGAGTCTCGGTGCCGCGCCTACCGGCAGCGATGCGTAGATGAAGCGCGCGAAGACGGCGAGCGTCCCCGCCTTCGTCACGACGCTCATGAACGCGGTCACCGGCAGCGGCGCGCCCTCGAATACGTCGGGCGTCCATGTGTGAAACGGCACGAGGCTCAACTTGAAGACTACGCCGATGAGGAACATGCCGGCGCCCATCCAAAAGATCGGACCGGCCGAAGGTCCTAACCGGGCGATTGCGGCGAGAAAGACGCTTCCGGTCGAGCCGAAGAGCAACGCCGAACCAAAGAGTAGAAACGCGGTGGCAGTTGAGCTTAAAATGAGATACTTTAGTGCCGCTTCACGCCCCGCCTTACGATCCGAAGCGGCGCATAACGCATACAAGCCAAGTGACAGCAGCTCGAGCCCCAGGAAGATCATGATGAGGCTGATCGCGCCCGCCATGAGCATCGCACCGCACGCGCTCCACAGC
>JBAPZS010000073.1:0-1989 GCA_049285355.1 Candidatus Cybelea sp.
ATGCTGCACTTCCACAACACGGGCGCGCCGATTCCGACCGAACTCTACCAACCAACCGGAACGGCAAAGTAAGGCTCGTAGGGCACGACCGTGTCACTGCTCTCTTCGCAGCAGGACCAAGAGGTAATGGCGGAGATCAACATCACGCCGTTTACCGACGTACTGTTGGTCCTGCTCATCATCTTCATGATTCTCGCGGCGCTGGTCGCACCGCCGGGCTTCGAAAAAGAGCTTCCGAACAAGAACCCCAACAGTACGACCCAGCATAAGAACAAGAACGATATCGAGGTCGACGTCAACAACAAGGGCGTCATCTTCGTAGACGGCGAGCGGACCAACGACGTCGGAATCTACCGTGTGATGTACGACGCCTCGAAGAAGAAGCCGCGCCACCACGTTTCGATTATTGCCGATGCGAAGGCGCCCTACGGGATCATCATCCGCATCCTCGACGCGGCGAAGCAGGCCGGCCTCGAAGACGTCGGCTTCGTCACCTCATAGACGCATAAGGGGAGGTTAATAGAGACGTGGCCGTTTCGATCGGGGGAGGCGAAGATGAGGTAATGTCGACCATCAACATCACGCCGTTTACCGACGTGCTGTTGGTTCTTCTCATTATCTTCATCATTCTGGCATCGGTCACCAAAGAGCCGAGGCTGCCCGACGCATACAACAAAGACAAGGTTCAGCCGTCGCAGATCGTCGTCATGGTGGACGAGCACGATCACGTGCAGATCGGGTCGAATCAGGTTGGAATCTCAGACATGAAAGCCGCCTTCGCGCAGCTCCAGGATGCCACCGACCATCGCTTTAAGAGCGTCATCGTCAAGGCCGATCCAAGGGCGAGCTACGGCGTGATCCTTCAAGTGATGGACGCCGCGAAGAACGAGGATCTCACGGACTTCGGACTCGCCAACCACGTCGAGGGTACCCCTGCGGGGTCGACGCAGTAGTTCATGGCACAGCGCAGTCGCTACATCACGACCGGCGAACGGACTCGCAGCTTCATCGGCTGGGCCTTCGTTATCGCGTTTTGCGTGCATTTAGTGATCGGCGCGATCTTTCCGAACATCAACAAGCACAACGAAGAGAACAAGACCGAAGAAGTCACCGTCTCAAAGATACACAAGGTGGTCGTGCACACGCCACCGCCCCCCACGCCGACCCCGCCGCCGACGCCGACCCCACCGCCGCGGTCGACGCCGCCGCCCAAACAGCAGCCGAAGCAGCAGCCCCTCAAAGTCAACCTCGTCCATCAGAGCGCCGCCGCCAAGGCGGGCAGCTCGACCGAGAACACCGGAACGGAGCCGAAGGGCGGCACCGAGAACGGTGTGCCTCAAGGCACGGGAACGGCAAAACCGGCGGAAACGGCGCCGCCCGGAACACCGAAACCGTCCTGCGCGAACCCAAACGTCGAAGCGACGGTCACCAATCCCGTGCAGCCGGATTACCCGGAGTCGGCGAAAGACGTCGGCCTTGGCGCCGTAACGGTTGAGATCGAAGTGACGGTTGGGCCGAGCGGTAATCTTGTTGGTGCGAAGATTTACAAGAGCGGCAACAATATGGCAATCGACCAAGCGGCGCTGCGCGCGGCGCGCGAGTCCACCTATTCACCTAAGCTCGTCGACTGCCAGCCGACGACCGGCGACTACCTCTTCCGCGCCGACTTCCAACCAGATTAATCGGGACGCGAGCCGTTACTCGCGCGATGGAAGATGAAGCGCGCGCGGCGTTTACTGCTCGTTGCGTTCGCGATCTCGCTGCTGGTGCACGCGCTGGTTGCGCTGATCGCGCGCCCGCCCTCGGCGACGCTCCAAAGCAACCGCGAAGTGGTTTCGGTGATAAGGCGTTCGAGCGTTGCGGTCGCGAAGCCGCCGCCGCCGCCTCCGCCGCGTCCGACTCGCACGCCCTCTCCGTTTAAAGCCGCGCCGCAC
Source organism: Candidatus Cybelea sp. (assembly GCA_049285355.1). Taxonomy (GTDB): domain Bacteria; phylum Vulcanimicrobiota; class Vulcanimicrobiia; order Vulcanimicrobiales; family Vulcanimicrobiaceae; genus Cybelea. The sequence goes on from JBAPZS010000073.1 coordinate 1,935, forward strand.
CCGCGCTCGCATTTGGGAACGACCGCCGCTTCGGGAGGCGGCGCCCGTGCGGCGA
>JBAPZS010000074.1:0-2164 GCA_049285355.1 Candidatus Cybelea sp.
CCATTTGGGCACCATGCTCCCCGGCGATTAAGGCCGGCTCGTTGCGGCTTCCAAACGCGAGGAGAGCTTCTCGATCGCGATCCGCTTCTCGCGCTGCCCGTCCGGGCGTGCGTGAGCGTACGTCCGCAAGAGCGTTTCGATCGTATGCCCCATGATCGCAGCGACGAGAGCCGGATCGGTACCTGTACCGAGCAGCTCGCTTGCGGCGTGGTGGCGTAAGTCGTGTAAGCGCGTAGTTGAGAGCTTGGCCTTGCGGGCGAGCCGTTGAAATGCATTCGTCGCTGCCATCGGTGTATAGCGGCGCCCCAGCTCGTCGGCGAAGATCGCGCCGGCAGCGTTCTTGTAGGCGCCGTGGGGCGCAGCCAGCTCGTCGGCACTCTGAAGCGCTCGCTGCCGCGCTAACGCTCGCGTGACGATCGGAGGGACGGGTATTTCGCGCGCGAGGCCGGTCTTGGTGTCTTTTCGTTTGACGCCTTTTCGGGTCTGGACCATCGCGCAATGGACCGAGAGCGTCTTCGCTTCTTCATCGTATGCTGGCCAATCGAGAGCGATCGTTTCGCCCCGGCGCGGGCCGAGCCAGAGTGCGATCGTAATGAACGCCTCCCAGCGCGTTCCCCGAATGATGGCCTGCAATGCGCGGAGCTCGTCGCGAGTGAGCATCTTTGCGGGCGTCTTACTCAGTTTGGGGCTAGCGACGTATTCGAACGGATTGCGCTGCACGATCTCCATTCGTTTGCCGAAACGGTAGGCTGCATTGCCCAGTGCCATCGCGTGCTTTACTGTTTTTGCACTCAGCGATCGGGGTTTATCATTTTCGTCCTTCTGGCCGCCGCGTTCGAGTTGTAACGCGATCCAGGCATTCACCTGCGCCGGTCTCCATTGCGCTGCCCGAACCGATACGAACCCGCGGAAGCGGCAATCGAGCATGTTGCGATACTCTTGCACCGTCTTCTCGGAGAGCCCGTTCTTTTCGCACTCGACGATGTAGAGCTCGATGAGGCCGACGACGGTTACGTCCGACGTCGCGAGCTCGAAGCCGTGATCGCGCCCTTGGAGCATCGCGCGTTCGGCCTTCTGCGCCTCGGCCTTGGTGCGATAGGTACCGCCGGCGATGCGAAGCCGCTTGCCGGCGCGATCGAACCCGTTGTCGATTTGCACCTGGTAGCGGCCTGAAGGGCGTTTACGGATCATGATGTTTCTCCAATCGTAGCGCGGCGCCGTGACGTCGAGCTGAGGGGATTTAGCGTTTTGCGCCAGAGGTCGGCCGCGAATTGTTCATCCATGGTTTTGACGAAGCGATACGTCGCTGGGTCGATATCGCGCATCCAAGCATGAAGATACATAGCCGCTATCAATCGGCGCTCTTTTGGCATTACTCTCTTCTCTGCTAAGGCGTTCTTTGCCAATTGAACCAGGCCCGGTAAGCGAGTCCGGTGGCGAAAGAATCTTGGATCGCTTTGAGGGTATTCGGCGAAATTGTATTCGTCGAAGCGCTCCGGAACCGTCAATCTAGCATCCGAGGGAAACGCGCGAACGCCTAAAGCGATTCCCCATTTCAACCATCGGAAGACCTTGTAAGAGCCCGTTACTGTCCGAACCGAATCGCGCCGATCGACGCCCCTGATAGCAGGAGTGCAGAACGCCACGATCGCCGGGAGGAGTTCGTCGAAATGGCCCGCCCACATAATCAGTTCCAGCGCGTTAACGTCGTATAACGACGCGAGTTCGAGCAGCGTCTCAAGACGCGGACGAATTTCGTTCCTTTCCCACGCGCCGACTTGCGACCAGTTCCCAGGCATGACGTGCGCTGCAACGGCCCGAGCGTTCATGCCGACGCGCTCTCGGGCAACGTGCAAAAGCCCGCCCAAAACGGCTCGTTCGTCCTCGTCGAGGAGAGTGTTTCGGGGTACTTTCATGTCGTGTTTACCCCGGTTCAAAATACCCACGGGGACCAGTGTTAAGCTAGGGCCAAACATTTCCCTGGGTCCAAGCCCGGGTATCGAATGGAGAGTGCTTATGACCTGGCTTGAAGTGGCGAGACGTAGGCGCGACTTAACGCAAGTCGAGCTCGCAAACAAGAGCGGTATGGGTCTGGCGAGCTATCAGGCAATCGAAAGTGGTCGCTTGCGGCCCTCGCCTGGACAACGGGCCAAGCTACGAGCAG
>JBAPZS010000075.1:0-8997 GCA_049285355.1 Candidatus Cybelea sp.
ATGCGGAACTGCGTGAAGACGTTCATCAAGCGCGGATCCTGCGCGGCCGCCCCCATGATTCCATACGCCGACTTCATCATTACCGGCAAGCCGAGGTTCGCGCGGTCTTCCAGCTCGAACTGAAAACCGCCGAAGCTACCGACGCCGTTGATCGCCGGCGGATTGAGCGCGTAGAGTTGCGCTTGCGGAACTTGGGTGAAGAAGGCGAAGTTGATGCGCCCGATGACCGCGTCTATGCCGTCACCTGGCCCTTTTCGTTCGCCCCACGGTTTGAGCAGACAAAACATGATACCGCGGTTGGGCGCCGCGCCGGCAAAGCTGAATCCGCCGACGTCAAAAAGATACTTCACCTGCGGCTGACTTCGGATGATGGCCTCGGCTTTTTCGGCGATTGCCGTGGTAGCCGCGAGCGACGTCCCCTCGGGGGCTTGAACCAGGACGATGAAGTAGCCTTGATCTTCGCTCGGGATGAACGACGTTGGCGTTCGAGTGAACATGAAGAGCGTCGCCAGGAGCGCAAGCCCAAAGACGCCCATCACGATCCAACGGTATCGAATCGCCCGCGGCAACTCCGTTGCGTACCAGCGGCGAAACCGCGCGAGCCCGGCGTTGAACCAGCGGAAGAAGATGAACTTCGACTCGACCTCGCCTGTGAGCAGTCGCGCCGACATCACGGGGGCGAGCGTCAGCGCTTGGAAGAGGGAGATCGAGATTGCGGCCGCGATCGTCAGCGCGAACTGTTTGTAGAGCAGTCCCGTCGTACCCGGAAAGAAGGCGACCGGAATGAAGACCGCCAGCAGCACCAGCGACGACGCGACCACCGCGCTCTGAATCTCGCGCATCGCTTGAGCCGCGCTCGCAACGCCGCTTTGTCGGCCCTTGTTCATCTCGATGTGCCGGGCGATGTTCTCGATAACGACGATCGCGTCGTCCACCACGAGTCCCGTCGCCAGCGTTAACCCAAATAAAGTAATCGTGTTGATCGTGAACCCGAAGATCTTCATGACGAAGAACGTGCCGATGAGCGAAACGGGAATCGTCACGGCCGGAATCAGCGTAGACTTCGGGTTCTGTAAGAAAACGTAGATGACGAGCACGACGAGGAAGATCGAGAGCAGCAGCGTCTTTACGACTTCTTTGACCGACTCGGCAACGAAGTCTGTCGTGTTAAACGCGACCGTGTAATGGATGCCGGGTGGGAACTGCTTGGAGAGGGCGTCCATCTTGGCGAGCACGCCTTGAGAGACCGCAAGCGCATTTGCCGTCGGGTACTGCAGCACGCCAAGGCCGACGACCTTACCGTTCCCGTTGAAGCGCAGCGAGGTGCTATAGTCCACCGCCCCCAGCTCGACGCGCGCCACGTCGCCCAAGCGCGTGTAGCCGCCGCTCGGGTTCGCGCGCAGAATGATGTCGGAAAACTCTTGGGGCGTCTGAAGCTGCGTTAAAGCGTTGACCGTATAGGTGTACGGCTGGTTCTTCGATTGCGGCGTCGAGCCGATGCTGCCGCTGGCGATCTCGGCATTCTGCTCTTGCAGCGCCGTAACGACGTCACCCGCGTCGAGACCCTGGGAAGCCAGCTTTCGCGGATCCACCCAAATGCGCATCGCGTACTGGCGCTGTCCGAAGATGCGAACCAACGATACGCCCGGGACGCGCGACAGGTCGTTGACGACATTGAGCTGCGCGTAGTTACTCAAAAAGAGCGTGTCGTACTTCGTTGAATCCGACGTGAGCGCGATGCCCATGACGAACGAGCCCGAGTTCTTGCTCACCTGCACGCCGACTTGCTGCACCGTAGGGGGAAGTTGTCCAATTGCCGACTGCACCGAGTTCTGCACGTCGGCAGCGGCGATGTCGAGATCCGTTTCGAGCGTGAACGTGCAGGTAATCGTGGAGACGCCCTGCGTGCTCTGCGAGCTCATGTAACGCAGGCCTTGCACCGTGTTGACGGCCTGCTCGAGCGGCGTCGTCACCTGCGCCTCGACGGCCTCCGGCGCCGCGCCGACGTACGAAGCCGAGATCGTGACGACCGGTGGTGCGATCTGCGGATACTGGGCGAGCGGCAGCGTCGGCATGACGACCAGACCGCCGATCAAGATGATTAAAGAGCAGACCGCCGCCAGGACCGGTCGGGTGAGAAAAACCTTCGTCACGTTAGCCGTACAAACCGGCGGCCGTTAGCAGGGGTTGCGCCCCTCGACAGAGCCTGCCCTGAGCTTGTCGTTGGGCTCAGTGGTGTGCGCAGACGCTGAGGGCTAAAAAGCCTGTTCCGCGTGATACGAGCTGCGCGAGAGCGGGCTTGAAACAACTTGATGGAAGCCCTTACCCCGCCCCAGTTCGCCGAGGCGCGCGAACGCTTCGGGCGGGATGAACTCGACGACCGGCAGATGCTTCTTGGTCGGCTGCAGGTACTGGCCTAGCGTAAAGATGTCAACGCCCACGGCGCGTGCATCGTCCATTGCTTGCTCGATCTCGGACTCCGTCTCGCCCAGTCCTAGCATCAGCGATGTCTTGGTATAGCGCTCCGGCGCCCGCACCTTCACGTGGCGCAAGACCGCAAGCGACTGATCGTAGCTTGCCCGCTTGTCGCGCACGTGCGGCGTGAGACGGCGAACGGTCTCCAGGTTATGGGCGAAGACGTCCGGCCGCGCGTCTACGACGATGTCGACCGCCGTGAGATCGCCGCGATAGTCGCCGCTAAGAATCTCGACCCGCGACCCCGGCGCGCGTTCGTGAATCGCGCGCACCGTGTTGGCGAAGATCAACGCGCCGCCGTCGGGCAGGTCGTCGCGATCGACCGCCGTCACGACTAGATATTTCCAGCCCAAGTCGCGCACCGCATCGGCCACCCGCAACGGCTCGAGCCAATCGACCTCGCCGCGCGGATTCCCCGTCTTCACGTTACAAAAACGGCACCCGCGCGTACACAAGTCGCCGAGAATCATGATCGTCGCCGTACCAGCGCCCCAACACTCGCCCATATTCGGACACGCCGCCTCGCGGCACACGGTATGCAGCTTGAGCGCGGCAACCCGCTCTTTGACCCGTTCGTAATCCGGCCCACTCGGCAACGACACCCGCAACCAGGCCGGCTTCCGTACCTTGATGTCACCCTGACCCTTCGACCCGCTCCGCTCGCTCAGGACTGCGCTTCGCGCAGGCGCTAAGGAATTGTCATCCTGAGCCCTTCGACTCCGCTCAGGATAAACTCCGTCGAAGGGCGACAAAAACTCCAGAAGATCAACCTCTATCATGCTACCGCCACGACTTCATCGCTAAAGAACGTCACGTCGAAGGCGCGCGCTAACTCCTCCAGCAGCGCGTCCTTCGCCTCAGCCATCGAGACCGCGCGCCCAGTCTCGACGGAGAGCGACGTCACGCCCCGGTCCGTCAACCCGCACGGATTGATGAGGCGGTCGTAGCTGAGATCGGTGGCGACGTTGAGCGCCAGACCGTGCATCGAAACCATCTGACGCACGGCGAGGCCGATCGCGCAGATTTGGTTTCGGCCGATCCAGACGCCGGCATGCGCGCTCCAACGCTCGCCGGCGACGCCGAACCGCGCGCAGCTTTCGATCGCCGCGCCTTCCAAAGCTCTTACCAAAGGCACCACTTCCCGGAACCGCTCGAGTCGCCGAATTGGATACACGACGAGTTGCCCGGGGCCATGGTACGTAACATCGCCGCCCCGCTCGATCTCGACGACGTCCACGCCGCGCGCCGCCAGGGTGTCGCGCGAGAGAAGAAGATTGTCGCGCTTCGCCTGCCGCCCAAGCGTAATCACCGGTTCGTGCTCGACGACGATCCACGTGTCCGGCGCAACGCCATCCCGCACTTGCGCGTGCAAGCGCTTCTGCAACTCCCAAACCTCACGGTACGGCCGCAACCCCAAATCCAATAGGTGACCAGTCGTCATAACGCTAGACCAGGAACTCTAAGCGCTCACCGGCGTCTTTGGTTTGGGATTCACAATGTGTATCGCCTTACCGTGCGACGCCTCCGCGGCATCCATGATGCCCTCGGTCAGCGTGGGATGCGGATGCACCGAGAGCCCGACGTCTTCGAGCGTGGCCCCCATTTCGAGTGCAATCACGCCTTCGCCGATCATAGACTCGGCCTGCGGCGCGACGATGTGCATGCCGAGCAGCAGATCGCTGTCGGCGTCGCCGACGAGCTTGATGATGCCCTCGGTCTCGTTCATCGTGCGCCCGCGACCGCTCGCAGCGAGCGGGAACTTACCGATGCGCACCTCGTGGCCGGCGGCTTTCGCCTCCTCTTCAGAGAGACCAACCGTTGCAACCTCCGGATCAGTGTAGACGCAGTTCGGTACCGCAACCGGATCGAAGGCCGCGGATTTGTCGCCGGAGATCACCTCCGCTGCAATGACGCCCTGCTTCATCGCGCGATGTGCGAGTAGCGGCTGGCCCGTCACGTCGCCGATCGCGAAGATGTTCGGAACTTTCGTGCGCTGCTGCAGGTCGGTCTCGACGAAGCCGCGCTCGTTTACCTCAACGCCGGCCGCCTTTAAGTTAAGCACGTCGGTGACCGGACGGCGTCCGACCGCCACGAGCGCCATATCGAACTCGCGAACCTCATCCTTGCCGCCGGTTCCCTCGCCGCTGATCGTCGCTTTCACCCCTTTGCCTTGCTTTTCGAGTCCTTTGACCGAGGTGTTGAGCATGATCTCGATGCCTTGCTTCTTGAGAATCCGCCCGAGGGTCTTGCCGACCTCGAGGTCGGTGCCGGTGAGAATCTGCGGCATCATCTCGACGACCAAGACCTCCGCCCCCAACCTGCGGTAGACCGTCGCAAACTCTAAACCGATAACGCCGCCGCCGATCACCAGCAGCCGCTCGGGAATTCGTTCGAGTTGTACCGCGTCGTCGGAGTTGATGATCGTCTTGCCGTCGCGCGGCCACGCCTTCACGTCTACCGGCGCTGAGCCGGTCGCGATTACGATGAACGGCGCCTTGACGACGTCCTCGCCGCCTTCGCGCTTGACGACCAGCTCCGTCGGCGAGCGAAACGACGCCTCGCCCTTCAAAAACTCCACGCCGTTGGCTTTGAAAAGCGTCTTCACGCCGCCGACGTTCGCGCTTACGACGTCGTTCTTGAACTTGGCAACCTGCTCGCGCTGTACTTCCGCCTTCGGGACGCTCAAGCCCAGCGCCGCGGCGCGTTCGATATGGCGAATCACCTCGCCGACGTGCAGCAGCGCCTTCGTGGGGATGCACCCCCAGTTCAAGCAGACGCCGCCCACCTCGTCGCGGTCGATACAGAGAACTTTCTTGCCCAATTGACCGAGCCGAATCGCGACGTGATAGCCGCCCGGTCCCGCGCCGATCACGGCGACGTCAAACTGCTTTTCCATGCATCCTGGCTTCGCCCAATCGGGAGCGTTCCCCACAAAAGCGGCGAATGAGGGGCCCTCGTGGCCGCAACGCGCATCCAGACCCGCCTCTTGCGCTGGTATCGGCGCTACGGGCGCGCATCGCTGCCGTGGCGCACCGTGCGGAACCCCTATCGCACGCTGGTCAGCGAGTTCATGCTCGCCCAAACGCAGGTCGAGCGCGTCGTCCCTTCCTTTGAAGCCTTCGTTACGGCCTTTCCGAACTTCGCCGCGCTGGCGAGCGCGCCGCTCGCCGACGTCCTGCGACGCTGGAAGGGGCTCGGCTACAACTCGCGCGCCGTCCGTCTGCACCAGCTGGCGCGCGTCGTATTCGAGAAGTACGGCGGTGCGCTACCCTCGGACCCGCTCGATCTCCGCGCACTGCCCGGCATGGGACCCTACAGTGTTGCAGCGGTTCTCGCCTTCGCGTTCAACCGCGATGCCGCGCCGGTGGACACCAATGTGCGGCGTATCGTGCATCGCCTGTATTACGGGATCGAGCACCCGCCGGTCGCGAGCGCGCGCGAGCTGGACGAACGGGCGCGTTCGCTCGTGCCGTCCGGTTACGCGCACGATTGGAGCTCGGCGTTGATGGATCTCGGCGCCTCGCTCTGCACCGCGCGCGCGCCGAAGTGTCTGCTCTGCCCCCTGCGCTCCGGCTGCGCCGCCGCACCGATCGATGCGGGCGCGCTCGAGGCTGCTCGCACCGCAAGCGCAAAGCCCGCCTCGCCGCAGAATGCGATCCCGTACGTCAGAACGCGCCGCTTTGCGCGCGGACGAATCATCGATCGCCTGCGCGATCTGCCGCCCGGCCAGCGGATCTCGCTGCTCGATCTGCATGGCGCTGTTCGCACCGCATACACCGGCACGATCGAAGAGGTTCGCGAGGTGGTCGAGGCTCTCGAACGCGACGGCCTCATCTCGCACGACGGAGAGTCGGTCGCGCTGCGAGAATGAGGCGGCGTGCCGAACATCCCGTTTCCAACCAAGAAAGTAACGCGTAAGGTCGCGCTCGAGGAGTTGGCGATCCTCGAGCAGCTCTACCCGCATCCGGAGACTGCGCTCGAATACGATAATGACTTTCACCTGCTCGTCGCGGTGATTCTCTCAGCACAAACCACCGACGCGCGAGTCAACATGACGACGCCGGCCCTGTTCGCAAAATATCCGACGCCCGAAAAACTCGCCGTCGCCCGTCCCGCCGACGTGGAGAAGATCATCAAGTCCACGGGCTTCTTTCGCATGAAGACCAAGAACATCATTAACTGTGCGCGCGATCTCGTCGAGCGCTTCGGCGGCAAGGTCCCGCGCGATCGCGAAGCGCTGGAGTCACTTGCCGGCGTCGGCCGCAAAACCGCCAGCGTCGTGATGGCCGCAGCGTTTCACGAAGCCGCGCTCGCGGTCGACACGCACGTCTTTCGCGTCTCGCATCGCCTGGGTCTCACGCTGGGCACCACTCCGCGTCAAGTCGAAGATGACGTCACCAAACTCGTTCCGCCCGAAAAATGGGGCGACGCCACGCATTGGCTGATCCTGCACGGCCGCCAAATCTGCAAAGCTCCCACGCCGCAGTGCGAACGCTGCCCCGTCAACCACCTCTGCCCCACACCCGCAATCATCAAGCGCATACGTTCGCTGCGGCGCCCCTAATCATAGTGAGCGAAGTTCCTTGTCATCCTGAGCGATGTCCCTTGTCATCCTGAGCGAAGTCGAAGGGAATGTCATCCTGAGCGGAGTCGAAGGACGACACTGCGGTTCGGCCAGTGTGAGAGGTTTCGTTTAAGCACGCTGCGAGTTTATGCATTTGCGGCCAGTCGCCGACAACAAGGGCCTGTTTTTTAGTTCTCGACCATCCTTTGACGTGCTTCTCCCACGCGATCGCCTGAAGAACGTCGTGAAAGTCCGTCGCGTAGACCAATTTTACCGGTCTCCGTGAAAACGTGTACGCCTTATGGCCTTCGCCGTACTGGTGCTGTGCGACCCGATACTCAAGATCGTTCGTAATTCCAGTATAGAATGAACCGTCGCTGCAGAGGAGCATGTAAACATAATACGTCTCCATAACGCGTCATCTGCGCTGTACCTTCGCATTGGCAACCGGGCTGGATTCCTCGTCGCCCTTCGACTTCGCTCAGGGTGACAAGGACTCGGGGTGACAGGGGCGCAGGCAGCGAGCGCTCCGTCGCCGCAATACGGTGGCGTGATACCCGTCACACCAACTGCGATTACGCTCGACACGGTGTACGCGAAGGAGCCGCTCTGGGGACGCATGTTCGCGCGGGTCTCGTGGTCGCCCGACGGAGAGCGCTTCCTCTACGTTCGTCCGAGCCAAGATCCCAGTGAAAACCTTCCGCTTATGCTCTACGACGTTGCCCGCGGCACGTCGCAAGTCTGGATGAAGGCGAACGCGTTCCCGGAAACGCCGCAGGTTCTAGGGTGGTCGCCCGCCGGAACCCGCGTGATTCTGCTTGTCGCCGGCAACCTGTACGTGAGCGATATTGCCCGCGGCGATCGAACCGAAGTTGCCGCCGACGTAGACGACGCGCAGTGGTCGCCGCGCGGCGATGCGGTTGCGTACGCGCACGGCGCCGACCTCTACGTTGCCTCGCTTGGAAAGAAGGTAACGCCCCGCCGCATTACGCGCGGCGGCGTTCCCTCCGAAAAGCTCAACGCAACGCTCGACTGGGTCTACCCTGAAGAGCTCGGCATCCGATACGCCTTCCGCTGGTCGCCGGACGCAATGCAGATCGCGTATCTCACGATGGATGAGCGCCGCGTCACGAACTTTCCGATCGTCGACTTTCTGACCACCAATAACGCCGTCACTTACGGACGTTACCCGCTGGCCGGCCAAGCGAACCCGGGCGTGACGCTGCGTGTCGTCAGCCTAAAGGCCGGCGCCGACCGCCTCGTTTACGATGCGCGCACGCACGACGAGTACGTCGCCGCCTTCGATTGGGTGCCGCGCACGAACTCGCTCGTAGCCGAAATTCTCGACCGTCCGCAGCGCACGATGCGCGTCGAACTCTGGCGCGACTCGCACGCCTCACCCGTCCGACTCTACGATCAGAGCTCCCCGAGCTGGGTCGACGTGCAACCGTTGCCATTCTGGCTCGCCGATGGACGCTCGATCTGGCTGCTCGACCGCGAAAAAACCGCCGGCGTCTATCTCCGCCAGAGTAATGGTTCGCTGAGAAAACTTACCGGCAACTATCGCGTCACCGACCTTTTGGGCGTCTCGCGAGACGAGACCGTCTATCTCCAGGCCGCCTATCCCACGCGCCGCGACCGTTCGGTGCTCGCGATCTCGCTCGCCGGAGTCGTGCGCAATCTAACGCCCGAACCCGGCGCGCACGCCCCTACGATCTCGCAAACCTTCACGCACTTCGTGGACCTCTACAGCCGGGCGAACGATCCGCCGCGCACCGGCCTCGTGGACGTAGCCTCCGGTAACACGACAGATCTCGTCCCCGAAAACATGATGCTCAAGGCGGCGTTGCTGCCGACGAAGATGCTCGAGGTCCCGTCGGAGTACGGCCCGCTCGACGCTACCGAGATCGACCCGTCGAACTTCACCGCGTCGCAGAAGTGGCCGGTCGTGATGTACG
>JBAPZS010000076.1:0-4405 GCA_049285355.1 Candidatus Cybelea sp.
ATCCGGCGCCGCGCACGCCCCAGGCTGCGAACAAAACGCCGAGAGCCTTTGCCGCGGCGCTGCAGAGCCAATCTAGAAGCCGATCTTCTAGCGATCGCGCCGGTCTACTAACTGAGTGAGGCTTAAGACTTATTCACCGCGAGATCGAAAGTCTCCACGGAACCGGGTCAACTCCATCACGACACTTGGCTATTCTCAAACCCATTCCCGGCGCGAGGATACGCGCCGGGCTACAGGTCGATTGCGCCAGGTGGATATGCAAAGGTTGGGCTCAAAGCGGCCGGAGCCTAGCGGCCCACGCCATAGATCAAAGCTTGGGCCAAGATGCCGATGAAGGCAGCGGCGCCGATTATGGCCAGCACGATCGCAACGGTTAGCGCGAACGGTCTCCTCGCCTCGTAGGTGTAGCGCGCCTGCGCGAGCATTTGGAGCTCTCTGCGGTAGGCGCTGGTTGCCGATGCTACGGCGTAGATTCCCAACGCCATGAATGAGAGTCCGACGGCGGCAGTCAATCCCGTCGATAGGTGCTCGCCGGCGTTGAGCATGTTGACGATACGGTCGATGCCGAAGCCGAAGCCGATGAGGGCGAGACTCGTGCGAATCCAGGCGAGCAAGGTGCGATCGGCCGCGGCACGGTTGCGCTCTCTGGCCAGTTCGTTTCTCTCGCTGTAAGGTGCTTGGTCGTCGAGCACGTTAACCTCCCTGAATAACGACACGGTTTGCAGCGGCCCGCCACACGGTCGAGGCGAGCGCGGCGAAAAGCGCCAGCCACATAATCTGCACTCCGATGCTGGCCGCCCACTGCGATGGCGGAATGATGCCGACGTAGATCAGCAGCGGCGTCGAATAAATGGCCGCAAAGGGAAGCGCAAAGACGAGACGGCCTAGGAGCCCCGGAAAGAACGTCAGCGGGATGACCTGCCCCGAGAGGAGGTCCGAGGTCCAGCGTACGATCAGCTGCGCCGCAAAGGTCTCCAACGTCCAAAACGCGATGCAGTTCATCAAGAAGTTCAGGAAAAAGTTGACGCCGTAGCCGACGGCAAAGGCCAGCAAAAAAGCGGCGAAGGTCGCCGGCGGAGGCACGTCGATGCGCACCAGCAAGAGCGCGAAGAGCAGCGACGGGATGACGAGCAGCGCGTGCAGCAGCGTCTGTCCGAGCCCGTCGCTGAAGAAGTAGAATGGAACGCTGATCGGCTTCATTAGATCGGTCGCGATCGTTCCCTCTCGAATTTTTTCACGAATCAGCCGCGTTGCGTCCACTTCGAGAATCAGCGACATTAACATCGCTACCGTCGCGTACGTGATCATGCTGTGAAGCGGCAGGTTGAGCGGGGCGGCGTTCTGAGCGTAGAGCGCCGTCCAAAGCGACCGCAGAATGTAGACGCGCAGAACGAGCGAGCCGATCTCGGTGAATACCTCGACGCGATAGGTGGCCTCGCGCGCGAAGGCCTTCTTGGCGAACTCGAGGTAGGGGAGCAGGGCCGTTCCCAAACCTAGCCGCCTTTTTGCCGCTTGATGGCCTCCCGGCGCCGATGCTCCATCTCCTCGAGCTCGAGCATCATGACGTCGACGACCTTGTCGACCTCCGCGACCTGCGTCGGCGGCGGCTCCTCGCCGGAACGGCGCGGTGGGGGTTTAACGTTGCGATGCTCCTCGATGATTGCATCCTGGGCGTGCGCTTTTCGTAAGAACTTAGAGTACGTCTCCGCGGCGCGAGCGCGCACGTCGCTGTCACCGTCCAGGTTGAAGACGTCGGCGTAGAAATGCATCTTGGCGTGGATCTCCGGCGCCCTGTCCGGCGGGTAGATCTGCGCGGGATCGCCGAACGCGACGTGCAGCATAGGAACGCTGGAGCCTTTTTGCACGCGCGTCTTCACGTGCACGATCGCTCCCAACGCGACGCCGCTACCGTCTTCCAAGGTTGCGCCGTTGAAGACCTTGGTCCCACTGGCCACAAAGCAGCCGTCACCGATCGTCGCCCCGACGACGTAGGCGTGCGGACCGATGATGCAGCGGCTGCCGATCTTCAGCGGGAACCGTAAGACGCTTCCGCCGCTCGCGCGCAGCACGGCATGCTCCATCACGACCGTATCGGCTCCCAGCGTGACCGGCGCGCCCTCCGCCACGATCACGGCTCCGTGCAGCACGGCGCAGCCGGAGCCGATGGTCACCTCACCGGAAATGGTCGCCGTCGGAGCAACGTAGGCGCTCGAGTGAACCTTTGGTTTCTTCGTACCGCTGGACAAGATCATGACGCGCCCTCCTCCGGCCGGCCTTCGTATCCTTCGATGTAGATTCGCCGAATGATCGACTCTAGATCCGGCTCTTCCAAGCTAACGTCTTCGACGCTGTAGCGCTCACTCGCTTGCCGCACCAGCCGATCCGCCCGCTGCAGGTTGCGATCGAAGCGAAAACGCCCGACCGAATCCTCGAGGCCGGTCAGCTCCGCTCCGTCCAGCGCCGGGTGTGCGACGGGATCGCTGAAGCGAACGACGAGCGTTCGAAAGCGCCCGTACTCACTCTTGATGCGCTCGATGTCGCCGTCGTAGATGAGCGTCCCCCGATCGATCAGGACGATTCGCCGGCAAAGACGCTCGACGTCGGCCAGGTCGTGGGTCGTCAGAACGATCGTCGCTCCACGCTCGGCGTTGATTCGAGCGATAAACTCGCGGATGGCCTGCTTGGCGACGACGTCGAGTCCGATCGTGGGTTCGTCGAGGTAAACGACCTTCGGACCGTGTAGGAGCGCCGCCGCGAAATCGCCGCGCATGCGCTGCCCGAGCGACAGCTGTCGCACGGGCGTGCGCAGGAAGTCGCCCATCTCGAGGATCTCTAAAAACTCGTTGAGATTCCTCCGGTACTGGTCGAGCGGAATGCCGTAGATCGCCCGCAGCAGCTCGAACGAGTCGATCAAGGGAAGATCCCAATAGAGTTGGCTTCGTTGACCGAAGACCACGCCGATGTTGCGCGCGTTCTCCTTGCGGTTCTTCCACGGGACGAGGCCGGCAACGCGCACCTGGCCCGACGTCGGCACGAGAATTCCGGTGAGCATTTTGATGGTGGTAGACTTGCCGGCGCCGTTGGGTCCGATATAACCAACGAGCTCGCCGGGCTCTAAGTGGAACGTGACGTCGTCAACCGCAACGCGCTCTTCGTACGCGCGCGAAAAGAGCGAACGCAAGGCGCCGAGTGGCCCCGGCTCGCGTTTGGGCGTACGAAAGACTTTGCGCAAGTCGCGCGCTTCGACGATTGGCAGGAACCCGCGGTTCGCCACTGCGTAATTCTCTTCCCGGTGATCGTAACGATATCGAACGAGTACGGCTCGGGTGCCGTCGCAATCGCACAGCGGGTCGCCCGCGTGTTGGATTACGATTACGTAGACCGTCAGCTTCCGGTTGTGGTTGCCACCCGATTGGGCATTACGTCGGACGCCGTCGACGACCGGGAGGACTCGCAGCAAACGCTGGGCGAACGCCTGCTCAACAGTCTCGAGCGCGCGACGCCCGAGCTCGCTGCCGCATCATCGGTCGAACCGTTGGACGAGGAGGTGCTGGCGGCCGTACAAAGCGCCGTGCGCGAGCATGCGGCAAGAGGAGATTGCGTGATCGTGGGGCGCGGCGCGGCGGCAATCCTCGGAGCCCGTTCCGACGTCCTGCGAGTCTTCATGTATGCCCCGCGCGAGCGGCGCGTCGCGCACGTTGCGGAGCGCACCGGGGTCTCCCGGCACCTCGCCGAGGCGGAGGTCGATCGGCTCGACCGCGCCCGCAGCGCCTACATCCGCCAGTGGTACGGACTTACGTTCGGCGATCCGCGCAACTACGATCTCTGTCTCGACACGTCGAGACTCGATACGGCGCAAAGCGCCGCGGCGATCCTCGGAGCGGTGCAAGCTCGCGTTTGAAGATCTATGCGGCGCTGCGCTACCGTGACTTTCGCCTGCTGTGGATCGGCCTGCTCGTCTCGAACCTGGGCACGTGGATGCAGTTTACCGCGATGGGATTCTTCGTAGCGCGGATGGCAGGCTCCGCACATCAGGCGGCACTCGACCTCGGCATCTTGGGAGCGGCGCGAGCCGTTCCAGTCTTACTCTTATCGCCACCGGCCGGAGTCATCGCGGACCACGTCCCGCGCCGCCGCGTATTGCTCGTAACGAACGTAACGATGGCGCTGGCCGCGCTGCTGCTAGCCCTGCTCGCGTCCGCACACGTGCTGAACCTCGTCGGCTTGGTGCTGGTCTCCGCGCTCAACTCGGCCGCAAACGCCGTCGATTCCCCGACGCGGCAGAGCTGGGTGCCGCTGCTGGTGGATCGCCGTCACATCGGAAATGCAATCGGTCTCAACTCGGTCGCATTCAACGCACCGGCCGTCGTTGGGCCGGCGATCGCGGGGCTGCTCATCGTTTGGA
>JBAPZS010000077.1:0-5201 GCA_049285355.1 Candidatus Cybelea sp.
CGTTCATCTCGACTCCGGAACGCGCCGCTGGTGGGTCGGCGATATCGCCGTGCCCGTTCCCGGAGCTCGGCATTTAGCGTAACCGCCGCTGATGTGGGTCGAACGTCACAGGGTTCACTATCTCGACGGACTTCGGGCGATCGCGGTGCTGTTGGTGGTCGTCCATCACGCGGTACAAGCCGCCAACACTCCCGGACCGCTGGCGCGATTCCTATCTCACGGAAATCACGGAGTAGACCTCTTCTTCGTCCTGTCGGGCTTCTGTCTCTCGTATCCAACGCTCGCCAAACTGCGGCGCGACAAACAGACCTCGTTCGGCGTCGCTCGCTACGCTGCGCATCGCGTCGTTCGAATCGTTCCGCCGTACTGGCTGGCGATCGTAGTAACGTTACTCTTTAGCTTCGTTATCACGCGCCTTGGCTATCCGTTACCCCGGTCCTACGGGCACTTCACGACCCTAAGCGTTGCCCAGCAGGCGTTCTTCATGGACCAAAGCATGTACCAGCACGCACAATTTCTCAGCGCGCCTTTCTGGACGCTCCCGGTCGAGTTTCGCTGGTACTTTCTCTTTCCGATCGTGCTTTGGCTGTGGACGAAGTCGCCGAAGGCCTTCGCTCTGATCGGTATCGCGGCGTTCGTGTCGCTCGTTACCATGGCGGGCAGCATCGACGCCACCTATTTACCGGCGTTCCTACTTGGAATCGTCGCAGCCGACGTGCACGTGAAGCAAGTCCGGTTCGGTTGGTGGCCGTTTGCCATTGTCATCCCAGTCATTCTTTACGCTATGGTAACGCCGGTGATGGCGGAGGATCCTCGCGACGTCATCGCCATCTGGTATCTAGCGGCCTTTGCTTTCGTCATCGCGGCGGGTGAGCTACCTTGGATGACACGGGTGCTCTCGGTACGGGCGCTAACCGCGGTGGGGCTCGCGTCGTACAGCATCTACCTCATTCACGACCCCGTCCTGACCTTCGCCTGCGACCGCGGGGTGCACCCCGCCCTGGCCGCGCTTCTGTCGGTTGCCGCCGGCTTTGCGTTTTGGTGGTTTGCCGAGCGGCCGTTCGTCTCCACCTGGGTTCGCACGCGGTTGATCGCCGAGTTCGAGATCGCTTTCGAGAAATGGATGCCGCGCATCGGAGTACCCGTGTGGTTTACTCTCGGCGTCAAGCCGGCGCCGCGCGCCGTGGATCCCAACGAAAAAACTTTCGCGTAGCCAGTTGCGTGGCGCAAACGGCAAACAGCGCTAACCCAATCCACGTGGGGAGGCGTAAAAGCCACATGACCGGCCGGTTCGTCACGTTGCCGAGCACGAACTGACGCCAGCTCGCCTCCGCGAGGTCCGGATCTATCGGCGGATGGAGATGCACGTGCGGTATTGCAGGGGCATGCGGTGCGGCGTAGAGCGCGAAGAGCCCAAGAATCAATATACAGGAGACCGCCGCCGCCATGACGGCCAGCACGCCATTCCTGCGCAACAGCGTGTACGTGAGATACGCTGCCGGGAAAAGCGGCGCGAGGAACATAGCGGCGGAGGTTGCCAACATCCATGGCACCGCGAGTAGCAGCAACGCGGGAAAAAACGATTGGGACTGCGACCGGGTCAGCCTAAAGAGGACGAGCGCTGCCGGCACTGCCGCGGCGATCTCAACGGTGTGGACGAACGATCCGCCAAGCAGCGAGAATGCCGGAGGCACGAGCAGCACGAGTGCCGGCTCTTCGTAGCGGCGCGCAAGTCGCAAAGCCACGAAGACGCCGATTACCAGCGCGAGCATATACGAGATGCTTCCGACAATCACCGCGGCTATGTCGGGCACCCCCAGCGCGGTTAGCACGGTCGAGATGCTGTACTGATTGTCGCGCGAGACCTCCGAGAGCGCGTGCGCCGGGATCACTTCCGTTAAGTACTCGAGGGTGAGTCCGGCGCCGCCTAGGATCGAGATCCCGCCGAGTAGCGCGACGATAAGCGCCAATCGCGGGCGGATATTGGGAACGGCGATGAATAGTGCGATCACCGCGGGCAGCGTGACCTGAGGCTCGATCAGCGCTACTGCCATCAACGTGGCCGCAGCTCGATTCCATCCGCGATGGAGAAAGAGCGCGGCGACGACGAGCGCGAGCAATGCGAGCGGCATGACGTTGCCCGCCATAAATGTCGTAAGGCCGGCCGAAAGCACTAGCGCGGCCCACGCAACCAGGAACGGTACCGCGGCAATACGCGCCAACGCTGATGCGGCCAGCACGAGGCTCGCTCCAAGCAGGAGCCACCAGAGAATCGCGGCGATGCCGAACGGTAGGAACGTGAGCGGGTAGTAGAAAGCCAAAACGTACGGAGGATAGGGCGCCGGAACGGTTACGGTGCGGGGCGCGTGATAGTAGGGCGCGGGTGTGCTGCTCTCGCACTCCTGCAGCGAGTCCGCTAAATATGGATCCTCGCCGAGCCGTTGCGCCAGCGCCGCGCAATAGTAGGCGCGAAAGTCGACCATCAGCCAGCCGCCGGAGCGATCGCCATAGAATTGCGCGGCAAAGGGCAAGAGCGTGCAGATGACGGCCAGGACAACTGCCGAGGTGCCGCGCACGGCTATTCGATTGCTCGCGTTTCGCGCATTAAGAGCGCGAGCAGCATCCCG
Source organism: Candidatus Cybelea sp. (assembly GCA_049285355.1). Lineage (GTDB taxonomy): Bacteria > Vulcanimicrobiota > Vulcanimicrobiia > Vulcanimicrobiales > Vulcanimicrobiaceae > Cybelea. Next base: position 2,628 of record JBAPZS010000077.1, read on the forward strand.
AGGCCTCCCCAGGTCGGAATCCGCAACGCCCAAGCTTCAAGGTTGTTGGTCGTACTCTTCTGCCTAAACGCGCCGAAAGCTGCGAAGGCGGGCGGGACGCAGACGAGCAGCCCATTGTTGGCCGTCTTCGGTTCGAGCTTAGTCACAATGTGCTCGGTCTTTGAGCGCAAGCTGAACACCGGTTCCGCTCCGAGAGAACCAACGAAGGAACGCGTTCTCGAGCCGCGAGACCAAGTCGACTCGCAGTTTTGCCTCCACAAACGGTCTTTCGGCGACGCCCCAGAAGGCGAACCCAGAGCCTATACCGAGCAATGCCGCGAGCCACGGGCTCATCCCATGGGACTCGGCAACGGCCATGACGGGCCCGTGAACGAGGTAGATGCTGTACGACGCCAGGCCGACCGCCGTTAGCCATTTCATCGAAAGGGCACGACTGGCCCACGAGATCGAACCGGAGCCGACAACGAAGAGAAACATCATGCCAACAACTACCGGCATGAATCCAATGGTATGCCACATTGGACTTGTGAAGCCTCCGACTATTAGGCCGACGGTCGCTGCTAGTAGCACGCAAGCAGGGAGCGCGAATTTGGAAAGGCTGTATTCCTTGAGGCTCAAGTGGGCTGCAACGATGCCAGACATAAACGCGGGCAGCTCTAACAGGTCGTAGGTGGCCCGCGTCGTTGCGGGTCCGATCACAATCGCTACTAGCGCAGTCAGGAAAAAAAGCCTCGGACGTTTCACCCAAAGCCAAAGTGCGAGGGGGAATACGAAGTACCAGCGGAACTCGATCGGAAGCGTCCAAAACGAGCCGTTTATTAAGTCTATCCCCTTATCGAAAAAAAGAGCCTGGGCTATCGCGTCTCGCGGCGACACTCGATGTAGTTCGGGGAGAAACATCGCGCCGGTGAAAAGCACTGCTATTGCTATCCAGTAGGGCGGTACGATTCTTACGATGCGCCGTGCGGAGTACCGGTAGACATCGAAGTTTGCGTTGCCACGCTCCTGCAGCTTGATAAGTGTTGGATACGACAGACAGAAGCCAGAAACAACGAAGAACAGCTCGACCCCGAACTGCCCGATCGTTGTCGTTGGAAGAGCGTGGCTGGCTACCACAATTAGCACGGCAATGGCCCGAAGGCCGTCGACGTAGCCTATGCGCCGACCGGGATCACTCATCCGCGGACCTCGCGCGTGAGGAGTGCGAGCACTAACGCGAGGCCTCCCCACGTCGGGATACGCAGCATCCAGGCCGCGATGGTGTTCGTCGTGCTTTTTTGCGTAAACGCGCTCCAGCCGGCCTCGGCGAAGCGCGGGTCGATCGCCGGCGCACCTCCATGTAGGCCGTGGAGCGCGTGCGGGGCGCCGGCAGCCAACGAGCTGAGACCCCACAACAGTAGGGCGGCCGCGATCGCCGCGAGCAAGGTTATACGGGCGTTCCGGGCCCAATATTGCCATGCCAGATACGCAACGGGAACGAACGGTGCGAGAATCAGCGTCGGCGCGACCGCCCAAAGCCATGGGACGGCGAGCAGGAGCAGCGCGGCAACCGCGAGCGCTCGCGACTTACTTTGCGTGTAGACGGGGAGCAGCACGGCGGCCGGCAGCGCGGCCGCCATTTGGGTGATGTGAATGAAGGTTCCACCGAAGACTGCGAAGGCGGGCGGGACGCAAGCGAGCAGCGCGTAGTTGGCGGTCTTCTTCGCGAGCACGCCGGCGACGGTGACGCCGATGCCGATCATCAGCGCGTACCAAAGCATTCCCGCTCTCACAGCGAGCAGCTGCGGGGCTCCAAGCGTAGCGAGCACCGCCGTAAGGCTAAACTGCGTATCGCGCGCGACCTCCGAGAGCGCGTGCGCGGGCAGCACGCTGGTAAAGTACTCAAGGTTCGTGGGAAAGCCGAGAGCGACGAGTGAGAGCGCCGCGAGGGCGACCGCCGCGACTGCGAGCGTCAAACGCGTGGCCGGCGCCCACAACGCCAGCGCGACGCAGAGCGGCAATCCGAGATGCGGTTCGATCATCGCGCCCGCGGCGCAGAGCGCGGCGGCGCGCCAGCGCGCCTGCGAGGCGAAGTACGCGGCGCCACAGATGCCCGCTAGTGCGACCGGTACGATCTCACCGAAGGGCAGCGATATCGCGCAGAGCGTGAGCGAGAGCGCGGCGAGCGCAACCTCCCAACCCGTTCTTGCAAAGGTTCCGAGGGTTGCAACGCAGGCGGCGCAGGCGAGAAAAAGCAGCGCGCCCCAGAGTGCTGCTGCAACACCGAAGGGCAGCACGGCGAGCGGCACGAGCGCGGCGATTGCGTAGCCCGGCAGCGGCGCGGGGATCGTAACCCCGGGATTCTTTTCAAAGAAAAGCTTTGGGCCGAAGGCGACCTCGCACGTTCGCAGCGGCTCGGTATGGTACGGATCGTTGCCGTGAGCGACGACGCGCGCGGCGCAGTAGAACGCGTGGAAATCGCCCATCAGAAAGCCGGTGCGCGTCACCACGGCGGTCTGTATGCCAAGCGCGAGCGCCGACGCGACCAGAATCGCGGCGCCGATCCATCGGCGCCGCGTGGAACTAGGTTCCAGT
>JBAPZS010000078.1:0-5669 GCA_049285355.1 Candidatus Cybelea sp.
TCGACAAAACGCCTAGCCGGCGTCGTCGCCAACGAGCGAGCCGATCTCACGATCGCCGCGCACGCCGGAACGCCGGTGCAGAGCATAGGCGTTCTTTTAGCCGCCCAACGGCAGTTCGTTCCGTTCGATGCACCGCTGCCGCAGCACGCAACGCTCGGCGGAACGCTGGCCGCCGGCTGGCTGGGCCCGCGCCGTCACTGCTACGGGCGTCTGCGCGACTATCTCATCGGCTCGACGATCGTGCTCGCCGACGGAACCGTCGCGCGCGCGGGCGGTATGGTGGTCAAGAACGTCGCGGGTTACGATATGAGCCGCCTCTACGTCGGGTCGTTCGGTACGCTCGGCGTCATCGTGCAGGCAAACTTCAAGACGATACCGCTTCCCAAAGCGGCGCGGCTCTTTCTCGCGCGTCTTCCCGAGCGAACGCGGGAGCGTGCCTGCGCCGCGCTATGGTCGTCTCCGATGCCACCGGCCGCCGCATTTTGGATCGACGGCTTTCACAATACCGTTGATGGCGATGACGGGCCGGAGGGGCGCGTCGTCGTGCTGCTCGAGGGCGGCGAGGTACTCGAACGCGCGACGCGCGAGCTGCGGTCGACGCTCGGGCGCGCCGGCGTTCCGGAGACGCGGGTCGCCGATGCGGGTGCGCGCGAATCGTTTCAGCGCGTCGTCGACGCCTATATCGCCTGCTTGGGCGAACGCTCCGTCACCTATCGCCTTGCCTCGTTTCCGCAAGAGGCGCAACGGCGCGTGCTGGGCTTACACGAGCTTGCGCGCCGGTTCGAGCTGCGCACCGATACGCTCGTCGACATCATGAATGGCGATATCGTGCTGCGGGTGAGCGATCTCGACTCGCGCGCGCTTGGGGCGAAGATCGAGAGCTTCGACGATGCCTTGCATGAAATCGAGCCGCGCGCGCAGGTCATCGCGAGCAACCACCCACATCGCATCTATCTGCGGGTTTGGGGCGAGCCGCCGGCTTCGCTTGCGCAGATGCAGGCGCTCAAAGCGCGCTTCGATCCGAATCGCACGCTCAATCCCGGACGATTTATCGGCGGAATCTGAGCGTGCCCGCACTGCCGTTCGCAATCGACGGCCTCGACCATCTGCTGATTCTCGTCGACGGAATGGAGGAGGCGCTGCGCTTCTACGAAGGGGCGCTCGGCTGCAGCGCGGAGGCGTATCTGCCGCAGTACGGCATGGTCGAACTGCGCGCCGGCGCCTCGCACCTCGATCTCGTCGACATCGCCGTGGCGGAGGGCAGGTGGGCGAGACCTGAGGTCGAGGGCGGGCGGAACGTCGACCACTTTGCGCTCGCGCTCGGCCAGGGTAACGAGCAGAGACTTCGCGAGCATTTGGCTGCGTGTGGCGTTAAGATCGTCGAGGAGCGAACCGAGGACGCCGGCCTATCGCTCTACGTCAGCGATCCCTCGGGAAACAAGATCGAGCTGATCTGTGCGCGGAGCTAAAACGTGGCGCTTATCCGCTAGAGATGCGCGAGCGAATCCATCTTAAATTCGAGCGCCTCTAGATACTTCTCAGAGTCCATCGCGGCGCGGCAGCCGGCGCCGGCCGCCGTAACGGCTTGACGGTAACGGAAATCGCTCACGTCGCCGGCGACGAAAACGCCTTCGGCGCTGGTTAACGTTCCGTCAGGCGTCGCGATGTAGCCGCGCTCGTCGAGATCGATCTGACCGCGAAAAACGTTCGTATTGGGTATGTGCCCGATCGCGACGAAGAGCGCGTCGGTCTCGAGCTCGTAGGTATTGCCGTCCTGGAGGTTATGAAGGCGTACCCCGGTGACGCGCTCGCCGCCCAGCACCTCTTCAACTACGGTGTTCCAGATGAATTCGATCTTCTCGTGCGAGTGCGCGCGGTCGGCCATGATCTTGCTGGCGCGCAACCGGTCGCGACGAACGATCACCGCGACACGACGGCCGAATCGCGTAAGGAAGAGCGCCTCTTCAAGGGCTGAATCGCCCCCGCCCACGACCACGATCTGCTTGTCGCGAAAGAAGGCGCCGTCGCAGGTTGCGCAGCTCGACACGCCGCGTCCGCGCAGACGCTCCTCGCCCGGAATTTCGAGCCAGCGCGCGCTGGCGCCGGTTGCGACGATGATCGTCTCGGCCTCAAACTGCGCGTCGTAGGTACGCACGACCAGCGGGCGCTTCGAAAAGTCCACGGCGGTAACGTCTACGTTTTCGATGCGCGCGCCGAAGCGTTCGGCCTGTTCGCGAAAGCGGATCATCAGATCGGGGCCCAGGATACCCTCGGGAAAGCCCGGGTAGTTCTCGACGTCGGTGGTGAGCATAAGCTGCCCGCCGTAGAGCCCGCCGGCGAGCACGAGCGGCCGTAAATTTGCCCGTGCCGCATAGACGGCCGCGGTCAGCCCGGCCGGCCCCGAGCCGATGACGATCACACGTTCCATTGCGGACCTCTTCGACTCCGCCGGACGCATCCCGGTTGCAGCCGGAGCGCATGCGCACGCGTCGAATCTGCGGCCTATGCCCGAAACGCAACTGCCCTTAGAAGACACCTTCGGCGACATCGTAAAGAAAGCGCTGCGCGGGACCGGCGTGAGCAACGCGCAGCTCGCCGGCGCGACCGGCATCCCCGCGGTCACCATCGCGCAATGGCTCAACGACGAAGGTGCCGCCAACGACGACCAGGCCCGCGCCGTGGCACGCGTCTTGCACCTCGATGGCGGAAAGCTTGCCGACTCGGCCGCAGCGCGTTGGCACCCGCCGCTCATCGATCTCGCCGACGTACGGCGTCATCCGCAAGAGCCGCATCCCAGCAACGGCTACGTCTTCTTCCTCGAGGGCGGCCGCCGCGCGGCGCTCGTCGACCCGGCCGGCGTTCCGCAAAATCTGCTTGCGCTGCTTCGCGACGGCGATTACCATCTGCAGTACATTTTGATCACGCACAAACATCCCGACCATTGTGACGCCACCGCCGACGTCGCGCAGGCCTATCCGCAGGCGCAGATCGTGATGCACGCGCTCGACGTGCACGCGATCGGCTCGCTCGCGAAAGGCGCGCTGCTCGTGCGCGACGGCGAGGCGCTGCCGTTCGGTGACGAGGCGGCGATCCGAATGCTGCACACGCCCGGGCACACCGACGGCTCGGTCGCCTATCTCTTCGAGGGCACGCTCTTTTCAGGCGACACGCTCTTTGCCGCCAGCGTCGGGGGGGCGTACGGCGATAAGAGCACCTACGCCGATATCCTCAACAGCGTACGCAGCAAGCTCTTCACGCTGCCCGACGATACCGTCGTCATGCCGGGGCATGGCCCCCCGAGCCGCATCGGACTCGAGAAGCACCACAACCCCTTCTTCTAACCTCTTCAACGGCATTCGTGCGGGTCGGTTGTGCCGGTGTGCGTTACGCCGGGCGCCGCTACACGGCATGATTGGCCTAGCCGGACCAACCGGCGAAAAGAAGGGAGAAAGGAATGGAGATCCTCTGCTATCGCTGCGACAACCCCGCGCTGGGCAACTACGATACGGAGCTGCTCTGCTCGGATTGCGTGGGCGCCGAGATGCATCGCGACGGCGTCGCATTAACGCCGATCGCCGCCGCTAGAATCGGCCTAACCGGCCGCGCTGCCTAGCGATAGGCCGTCGGGACGGTGACGCTGACCCCATCGGCGCCGGTGACGATCGCTCCGCTTTCCCTCGGCGCGGTCTTGGATTCGCGAATGAGCTCGAACTGGAAAATCGCTACTCCTGAGGCGGGCAACACGTCTACGACCCGCTGCGGCGAGCAGTACTTCGGCGTACAAAAAGCCGCGAGCCAACCGGTCGCCACGCCCACCGCCTGCAGACGAACGACCGCGTGGGGCGTTCCGGTAACCTCCAGCCGGTACTTTGCAGCCGCGGTGCTCGTGGTCTGAAGGTCCTCGCCTGCCCAAGGCGCGATGGAAAGCCGTAAGGCCGGCTGCGACAAGGCCAGCATCATCCCAAGGCCGGCGAAGACTGCGTTCACGTTCGAAGCTTATAACCGATTCCGGTCATACGCAAGATGACGGCGAGTGAAATCACCGTTAACAGCGCGACCATCCCAATCGAGAACGCCGGAGCGAGGTAACTCTGGCCGGTATAGCTTCGGCGAAACGCGTCGATCGTATAGAAGATCGGATTGAAGAGCTCGAAGTTGCGTAGCATCGGCGGCAGCATCGTCGCCGAGGTAAAGACGCCGCCGACGAAGGTAAGCGGCGTAATCACGAAGGTCGTGAGGATTGCGATGTGGTCGAACTTGTCGGCAAGCAACCCGAAGATGAGACCCAGCGCCGAGAAGAGCATCGAGACCAGCGCGATCGTGATAAAATAGAGCGGCCAGTCGCGCGGAGCAATGTGCACCAGCACCACGCCGAGCGCCGTGATAAGCCCGGCGATCAGCAGCGAACGCGCCAAGCTTCCCAAGACGTATCCCGCGACGAGCTCGTAGGCCGAGAGCGGTGCGATCAACAGCTCTTGGATCGAGTTCATGAAGCGGCCTTGGAAGAGCGAGCTGGAGCACTCGCCGTACGACGAATCGATGACCTGAAGCATGATGAGTCCGGGAATTAAAAACTGCGCATAAGTGACGCCTTGGACGCTCGGAATCCGGCTCCCCAACGCGAGCCCGAAGACGAAGACGTAAAGCAGCGTCGTGATGATCGGCGGCCAGATCACTTGATTGATGATCTTGAGGCTGCGCACCATCTCGCGCTTGGTCAGCGTCCACAATCCGACGGGGTTAGTCACGCACCAGCTCCAGAAAGACGTCCTGTAACGACGAGCCGTCGGCGATCAGCTCTTCGGTCGGTTTCTCCGCCACGATGCTGCCGGCGCGCACGATCGCGATGCGGCGGCAGAGCTCTTCCGCCTCCTCCAAATAGTGCGTCGTCAAAAAGATCGTCAGGCCCTCGGCGTTGAGTTTTTGCAACCACTCCCACAGCTCCAGCCGCAGCTGGACGTCCACACCGGCCGTCGGTTCGTCGAGAATCAGCAGCTTCGGCTGGTGGATTAACGCGCGCGCCAAGGAGAGGCGCCGCTTCTGCCCCCCGGAGATCTTCGTGTATTCGAGATGCGCGTGCGAGGTGAGGCCGAAGCGATCCAGCAGCATGTCGGCGCGCTCGGCGACGCTCTTTCCACGCAGACCGTAGTAGCCGGCCGCGTAGATCAGCACGTCGCGCAGCGACAGGTAGCGGTCGAAGTTGAACTCCTGCGGCGAGAGGCCGATGAGCTGCCGGGCTACTCGCCACTGCCGCTCGTTATCGTAGCCGAAGATGCGAATGCTTCCGGCGCTCTTGCGCGCCAAACCCACGATCGCATTGATGGTCGTCGTTTTGCCGGCCCCGTTGGGGCCAAGAAAGCCGAAAAACTCGCCGGAGGCGACGCGCAGCGAGATACCGTTTACCGCAGTAAAGCTGCCGTAACGCTTGACGAGGCCGTCGATCTCGACGGCGGCGGGCGCCGCAGGGGCTTTCGCTAAGGAATAAGGCTCTTTAATTGCTTGTACCGATGTCGGCGGAGAGTGGCGATGAGTTCAGCACTCTCCGGAATCCCGCAATCGCTCAATTGGGTTGCAACCTTCTTCACGTCGAAGGCCACGCGCCGGTGTTTCACCTCCCAGCCGCCCTCGCGTTCGGTAAAGATCGCGTAGCAGGCGCGCGGGTCGCCGTC
>JBAPZS010000079.1:0-6279 GCA_049285355.1 Candidatus Cybelea sp.
GCGCGACTTCGGTCCGGGTTCGCTGCTCGGGCAGGAGATCGGCGCGCGCTACCTCGCATCGCTTCCGTACGTTGATGCCGCGCGCATCGGCATCTGGGGCTGGAGCTTCGGCGGTTACGAAACCTGTTACGCGCTCACACACAGCAAGCTCTTTGCGGCCGGCGCAGCCGTCGCGCCGGTCACCGACTGGCATCTCTACGACACAATCTATACCGAACGCTACATGGGCCTTCCCAAGCCCAACGCCGCCGCGTACGAGAAGAGTTCCGTGCTCGACGCCGCCGGCAGCCTCAACGGTCCGCTCCTAATTCAGCACGGAACCGCCGACGACAACGTGCACATGGCCAACACGATGCAGCTCTTGCAGCGGTTCGTTCTCGCGCACGAAACGCGCGTGCAGTTCTATCCCTACCCTCGTAAGACGCATCCGATTCGCGGCCTGCCACAGCAACGCTCGGTCTTCGCCCACATGCTCGACTTCTGGCGCACCGTCTTCCACTTGTCACCCTCAGCGGCGCCGCGATCGGCTTAAGGAAGCTTAAAAGCCGTCGTCCACCGGCGCGTCGCCGGGCGGCTCGTCAAGAAAATAACGCGCGCGCAGCGATGCTGGAATCGGCGTGAAAGTACGCGGCTTCTTTGAGAAGTCGAAGCAGTCGCGCAGGTCGTCGGCGCGCTCGTCGGTGGTACCGAGCGACCCAAGCCCGAACGCCATTTCGACAAACTTTAAGATGCTGCCGAACTCGTGCTGCTTGTGCGAGACGTAGGCTTGCTTTGCGTACGCCGAGATGACGATCGCGGGAACGCGAAAGCCGAGCTCGTAGGAGTTATAAGTCGGCGGGGGGACGTGGTCGTACCAGCCGCCCCAGTCATCCCAGGTGACGATGATTGCCGTGCTGTCCCAGTACTTGCTCTCGCCGATCGCGTTGACTACCGAAGCGACCCATGCGGGCCCCCTCCCCTTGTTGACGTCGGCGTGATCGGAGTCGGCGGCCTTCGGCGTCACCCAAACGACGTTGGCTAGATCGCCGTTGGCAATATCGGTCAGCACCTGCGACGGCGGCGCCACGACGTCGGTAGAGAACTGCGAACCCTCGGCGAGGTGCTGGATCGCATCGGGCCCGTTCCACAGCCCCGCTCCAAGTTTTGACTCATAATAGCGCCACGTCAGGCCTTTGGTGGTCGCCAAATCCATCAGCGTTGGGCGATCGAAGCACGGGTACATCTCCTGCAGCTCCTGCCCGTTCTGATCGATCAGCAGCACCAGCGACCCTTTCGGCGAGTTGCAGCCGCCGGTGTAGCTCTGCGTCGGCGCAAACGGATTCTCCGAAGCGCGCAGCGACGAGCCTTGGCTGATGGTGGATGTGCCGCTGATGATGTACTGGTGCGCCGGGAAGCTCGGCCCTTGATTCGTCTGGAACATGCGATCGGCAAACGCGTACTGCTCGGCCATGTCGAAGTACGGCTCGACCTGCGTCTGGGGCACGTACCCGTACGCCGCGCGGTCGGCCGCCGTGCACGCGTTGCCCGGGCGGCACGTCTGGCGTACCAGATTGAACCCATCCAGCTTACCGTTGTCGCTCTCGGTCACGTACGCGCGATGCTCGTGATCGAGGTCGTAGGGGGCGGTTAGGGGGATCGGCCGCAGCGTGATGCGCTTGCCGGCCGAGTTCAAGCCGTACTTCACCGTATCGGCACCCTTCAAGCCGGCAAAGAGATTGTCGACCGAGCGATTCTCCTGAAAGATGATTACCACGTGCGAGATCTTCCCGTGCGTGAGCGTGTTCGGCGCAACGACCATTCGCGTCGCCGGCGCGGCGTAGCCCCGCGGTGTGCCTTGAGAAGAAGCCGACGGAAAGTCGCAGCCTGCCGCGGCGACCAGCGCGAGGACGGCGATAAAGCGCGGCTTCACGCGCGCCCCACGAGGTTGCGCGAGATCACCAGCCGCTGAATCTGCTGAGTGCCCTCGTAGATCTGCGTGATCTTCGCGTCGCGCATCATGCGCTCGACGGGATAGTCCGCCGAGTATCCGAATCCGCCGAGCACCTGCACCGCGTCGGTCGTCACCGACATCGCAACGTCGCCGCACTTGAGCTTAGCCATCGCCGCCCACAGCGTGACGTCGGGACCGCCCGCGTCGCACCGCCGCGCCGCTTCGTAGAGCGTCAACCGCGCCGCTTCGACCTCGGTCTTCATATCGGCGAGCATGAAGCCGACGCCCTGATGCTGTCCGATCGGCTTGCCAAACGCGACGCGCTCCTTCGCGTAGCTCGTCGCGTACTCGAGCGCGCCGGCCGCAATCCCCAACGCTTGGGCCGCGATTCCGGGGCGCGATTTGTCGAGCACCTTCATCGCGATCTTGAATCCCTCGCCCTCTTCACCGAGTCGGTTTGCTGACGGAATCTCGCAGTCGGTGAAGACCAGCTCGACCGTCGGCGATCCGCGAATGCCCATCTTTTTCTCGGCCTTGCCGACCGCGAAACCCGGCGCGCCCTTCTCGACCACGAACGCCGTCACGCCGCGCGAGCCGGCCTCCGGATTCGTCACCGCAAAAACGCAAATGACGTCGGCCACGCTGCCGTTGGTAATCCAAATCTTCTGACCGTTAAGCACGTAGGAATCGCCGCGTCTCTCGGCGCGCGTCTTCATCGAGCCGAGCGCGTCCGATCCGCTCGAGACCTCCGTCAGCGCGTAGGCGACCAGATGATCGCCCGAGGCGATTTTAGGAAGAAAGCGCCGCTTCTGCTCTTCGTTCCCGCCGATCATGATCGGCAGCATGCCCAGCTCTTGCACCGCGATGATGAGCGCGCTCGTCGCGCACGCTTTGGCGACCTCCTCGACGACCTTCACGTAGGTAACGAAGGTTCCCCCCAGCCCGCCGTACTCCGACGGGATCGGAATGCCGAGCAGGTCGTTTTGCGCGAACAACTCCTTGATATCCCAAGGAAACTCGCCGCTCGCATCGATGTCGGCGGCGCGCGGCTCGATCTTCTCGGCGACCAGCTCGCGCACCATCGCGAGAATCATGGACTCTTCTTCGTTGGTAGTAACTTCGATCGGTGCAGTAGCCATAGTGTCGGGAGCTTCCACGAAGGCGGCCTCCGTTCCGTCGGCGCATTAGGCGGCATGGAGAAGGTCTACGCGTCCTGCGCCGAGGCGGTGGCCGACATTCCCAGCGGCACCTCCATCGCGGTTGGCGGTTTTGGACTCAACGGCATTCCGCACAACCTCATCGAGGCGTTGCTCGAACAGGGTGCGACGGATCTGACGACCGTCTCAAACAACTGCGGCGTGGACGGCTGGGGCCTGGGCGTCCTGCTGGACAACCGTCGAATCAAGCGGACCACTGGCTCGTACGTCGGCGAAAACCGCGAGTTCGAGCGCCAGTATCTCAGCGGGGAGCTGGAGGTCGAGCTGGTCCCGCAGGGGACGTTGGCCGAACGTTTGCGGGCCGGCGGCTGCGGCATTCCGGCGTTCTACACGCCGGCCGGAGACGGCACGCTCGTCGCCGACGGCGGCCTCCCGTGGCGCTACCGCTCCGACGGCAGCGTAGCGGTTGCTTCGCCTAAGAAGGAGACCCGCGTCTTTAACGGCCGCGAGTACGTATTCGAGATGGGCATCGTCTGCGAGTATGCGCTGGTGCGCGCTTCAATCGGCGACCGCTCGGGCAACCTCATCTTTCACAAGGCGACGCGCAACTTCAATCCGCTCTGCGCGATGGCCGGCAAAATCACGATCGCCGAGGTCGAAGAGCTCGTTGAGCCCGCGACGATCGATCCCGAGCAAGTGCACCTCCCCGGCGTCTTCGTGCAACGCATCGTGCACGTCGGTTCGCAGGGCAAACGCATCGAACGCGTCACAACGAGAAAGAAGGGCGCAGAATGACAAGTGTCGTGCTAGCCATTGTCATCGTCAGCGGAGCTATTGTCATCCTGAGCGGAGTCATTGTCATCCTGAGCGGAGTCGAAGGACGACAATGGCTTTAACCCGCACACAACTCGCGGCGCGCGTCGCGCAAGAACTGCGTGACGGGCAGTACGTGAACCTTGGCATCGGCCTGCCGACGCTGGTGCCGAACTATGTCGCTTCGGACGTAAAGGTAACGCTGCAAAGCGAGAACGGCATCCTGGGCATGGGGCCGTACCCGTATGAGGGAGAGGAAGACGCCGACCTCATCAACGCCGGAAAGGAGACCGTGACCGTACTCCCCGGCGCCTCATTCTTCGATTCGTCGCTCTCCTTCGGGATGATCCGCGGCGGCCACATCGATCTCGCCGTTCTCGGCGCGATGCAGGTCTCGGAGCGCGGCGACCTCGCAAACTGGATGATCCCGGGAAAGATGGTTAAGGGAATGGGCGGCGCGATGGACCTCGTGCATGGCGCAAAGCGCGTCATCGTGATGATGGAACACGTTGCTAAAGGCAACGCGCACAAGATCGTGCGAGACTGCACGTTGCCGCTCACCGGTCGGAGCGTCGTCAATCGCATCATTACCGACCTCGGAACGATCGACGTTGGGCCCGACGGTCTAATACTGCGCGAGCTCGCGCCCGGCGTTACGGTTGAAGAGATACAGGCCGCTACGGAGCCGGAGCTGCAGATTCCCGTCGCGCCGATGGTGATGGAGGTCTTGTAGGCTCGGCCGCCGGCAGCGAATGCATCTGCGGCGCGAGCGGCCCAGTCCGCTCCCAAATCACAACGCCGTGCGGCGTATCCCACGGCGTTGAGAGCAGGTCCGACGTATAGTTTTGGCTGCGCTCGCCCAAGACGTGTCCCGCCGAAAGCGGCACGCAGAGGTTCCACGTCGGCGAGTGATGCAGTTCGCGGCCGGGAAGCACCAGCACGACCTGATCGTGCGAGAGCGCGATAACCGGAGCGCCGTTGTTGGCGTCCAAGAGCGCCTGATTGAGGACGAGCTGCTCCCCTGCATATCCCATCATCGTCCAAGTCGTGCTCGACGGCAAAAACGCGTTTAGCTCGGCGACGTTCATGTAACCGTCGCCCAGCTTGAAATCCGGATAGCCGTACGTCTTGTCGAGCACCCGCCCCACGAAGGAGTTGCAGGTGCCCTTCGTGGGATCGCCCTCGGTGCAGGCGCCGTCGGCCGCCCGCACTCCGTTCGTTACGCTCGTGCCGAGCTGTACCTGGTACGAAAACCCGATATCCGGGCAGCCGGCTCGTGCGCCCGCAACGGCGGAGAGCGCCAAAACGCCCGCAGCGAACACCCCAAGCGCCAGCCTATATGCCATAGCCGGCTAGTATTTTACGCGGATAGCCCGGAGAACTGCGTGCGATAGAGCCGGGCGTATAAGCCGCCGCGCGCGAGCAGCACCGCATGCCGTCCCGATTCGACGATTCGCCCGCTATCCACGACGAAGATCACGTCGGCGGCCAGCACGGTCGACAGCCGGTGCGCGATCGCCAGGCTCGTGCGCCCGCGCATCACCATCTCGAGTGCCTTCTGAATCGCCGCTTCGTTCTCGTAGTCGAGCGAGCTGGTCGCCTCGTCGAGAATCAGAATCCGCGGATCCTTCAAGAGAACGCGCGCAATCGCCAGGCGCTGACGTTCGCCGCCGGAGAGCTTGTGGCCGCGCTCGCCCACCACCGTCTCGTAGCCCTTGGGTAGCGCTGCGATGAAGTCGGCGATGTTCGCCGAACGCGCGGCCGCCTCGAGCTCCGCGTCGGTTGCATCCGGCTTGCCATAACGCAGATTGTTCGCGATCGTGTCGTGGAAGAGGTAGGTCTCTTGGGTCACGATGCCGATGTCGCGGCGCAGCGAGTTCAGCGTGACGTCGCGCACGTCGTGCCCGTCCACGAGCACGCGGCCGCCCTGCGGGTCGTAGAAGCGCGGCACGAGTTGAGTGATCGTCGTCTTGCCCGCACCCGACGGACCCACGAACGCCGCGACCGCTCCGGGCCGCACGTGAAAAGAGATATGGTCGAGTACGTCGCGCGTTCCGTCGTACGAAAAGACCACGTCCTCGAAAGCGATCTCGCCGCGCACTTGCGGCAGGGTGATCGCGCCCGGCGGGTCGTACTCTTCGGTCGGCATGTCGAGGTAATCGAAGATGCGCTCGAAGACGGCCAGCGCGCTGACGATCTGCACTTGAATCCCCGCGAGCGCCGCCGCCGGACCGTATAGCCGCCCCTGAATGAACGAGATGAAGGCGACGATCACACCGACCTGCAGGCCCGCGGCGATCGCGAACCAGCCGCCGCCGAACCAGACCAGCGCCGGCCCAACGACCACCATCGCCGTCACCATCGCGATGAACCAGCGCC
>JBAPZS010000080.1:0-9022 GCA_049285355.1 Candidatus Cybelea sp.
AACGGCCTGAATTCCGAGCGTTACGAGCGGGCGGCGATCCGTAACCATGCGCCCTTCGCTCGTCGCAATCCAGACCTCTTGCACTTCGTCGATCACCTGCGCGTTGACCGCGACGATGCGCGGGTCGTAGCCGCGCGCGGTCGTGTCGGCGCGTTCCAGCAGCGCCGCGTAGCGATCGCCGTCGCTGGTCGAGACGCGATCGCGATCGTAGAACGGCGGCACGCTCGCACTGCGAAGTTCCGCGGCACCCGTCTTTCCTGCCGGCGCGGAGCGAGCGATGAGCGAGGCCGCATCGGCAGCCTCCATCAACGCCTCGGTGCTGAGATCGTCGGAGCTCGCAAATCCAGCCGATTCCCCGACGACGACCCGAATGCCGACACCGAGCGTCACGCCGTACGATGCGTCATGAATCCGTCCGTCCTGCAGGCGGTAGCTCACGGTCTTGCGCCGTTCGCAGAAAACATCAGCATACTCGCCGCCGTGCTGTAACGCGCGTCGGAGCAATCGTGAGAGCAAGGCCTCGTCGAACACGGCTAGTGTCCCGTACCGGAGGTTAGGTGCATAGAGTCGCGAGCGGCGCTCCCGCCGCCGTGACCCTTCGGGCTGGGCGTTTGGCGGTCGCGGGCGCCGTCCCTCTTCGCCCGCAAAGCGCCGCTTTTGTGGCTCATCGATTACGGAACACTAATATCCGACCAAACGGTCGACGGCCCGAACGATGGATGCGTCGGGATTGGCGGGAGATCCGTCGATCAGGAATGCGAAGGCGACGCGGCCGTGATGCGTGGTGGTTGCGTAACCGGCAAGCGATGACACATCCGAGAGGTGCCCGCTCTTCGCGCGAACGCGCCCGAGCGCGGTCGTGAAATCGTAATCGGCGAGCGTCCCTTCGCGCCCGCCCAGCGGCAGCAGATGATAGAGCGACGTCTCCTGCGTGAGCAGGAGGCGAGCCACGGTAATCGCGGCGACGCGATTGCTCTCCGAGAGCCCGCTGCCGTCGAAGATGCGCAGGCCCGGCGCCGGAACGCCGCTGTGCGCCAGGAAGCGGCGCTCAGCGGCGATCCCTCCGTCGTCGTCGGATCGGCCGGCAGCTTCGGCGCCGACGGTTCTCAGGAGCTGCTCGGCATAGTGATTATCCGAGGCGAAGAGCATGTGTGACTCGAGCGCCTCTAACGGCGCAGACTTGTGATCCCACAGAACGATCGTATCGAGCGGCGCGGCACCGAGGCTCGCGGCGTTCGAGGGAAGGATGCCGCGCGCGACGAGCATGCTCTGGGTCTGGGCCGCAACGTAACGCGCAACGTCTCGCGATTGATTCGACGCAAGCGTGCCATCGTTGACGGCGATGGCGCTGGTCGGAGACGCGTACCCTTGACCGTCGTCGTCGGCGCTCCAATGCCGGTTGAACGCGGGTCCCCGCATCGCGGTCGCGTCGACCACGACGGCGCCGTTGAGGCGGCGGAGGCCCGAACGCGAAAGCACGGCAACGCCGTTGCGAACGTCGGAAGATTGCAGCGACGGGTCGCCCGACCCGACGAGCCACAGATTTCCGTCGAGCACGCCGTCCGTGCCCGGTGTCTGGGCGGCGAAGAGCGTGTGATAGCGATAACCCGGGCCGAGCGCATGGAGGGCGCTGGCCGCGACGATCAGCTTCTGCACCGATGCCGGGGCGACCGCGCGGTCGGATCGGTCGCCGTACAGCGTTCGGCCGTCGGCGCCGAGAACGACGAGACTCCAGCCCCGCGCGCCCGAGAGCGCCGGCGCAAACGCGCCGCGCAGGGCGCCGCGCAACGCCAAGCGTTCGGAGTTGCTCCAAACGACCGCGTTGGACGTCGGCGGGGCGGATTTCGTTACGCTCGTTGCGGCAATGCCGTGCGCGTGCGCACCGCCGCGACCCTCGTTCCAGAGCCATGCTCCCAGCGTCGCCAGCGTGACGGTCAGGGCGAAGGCAAAGACGCGGCGCTTACGTACGCGCGAGCGCTTCGATCTTCTCCTGTAGCCTACGCTGGTACTCACGTAACTCATCAATATCTTCGCGCAGCCCTTTTACCTGCGTGGGCACTTTAGCGGCCTGCCGAATTCGCATTGCCGCCTCCGTCGCATCGCGGCGCGTACGTCCGTCGACCGCCTGCACGGAGATGCGATCGAGAGCCGGCAAGAGGCGAGCGTCGGAGAGCGATTCGGCGGCGAGAACTGCATCGAGCGCTACCAAGAAGTTGGAATCGTCAAGTCGCTCTTCGAGTTCGTCAACGACGCGCGCGCGCTCCTCTTCGACGAGTGCGCCGATGCGAGCCAACGCCGTTACCGCCGCGCGGCGCAAACCTTCGTTTCGCTCCGGGCGCGCCGCAGCGAGGACCAGCGGTAGAGCCCGCGCGTCGGCCAGCTCGGCGAGTCCAAAGGCCGCACCGGACTCGACCGTTCCATTCCACGTCGTTTGGCCGATCGCCGCGGCGAGGACGTCGAAGGCGCGGGGATCCCGCGTCTTGCCCAATGCCGTAAGCGCGGCAGCACGCACAAAGTACGATGGATGACGCGAAGCAACGTCGATCAGCTGGGTCGCGGCGGCCGCATCGCGGAAGTTTCCCAAGGACCACGCTACTGCGCGAACCACTTTCGGATGCGGATGCGCGAGCGCCGAGATCAAAAGCGCCAAGGCCCACGGCGCGCGCGTCGCGCCGATCGCGTACGCGCTGTCGGCTAGTACGCCCCAAAACGGTTCGCGCGCAAACGCCTCCTCGATCGCCTCGCGTGCAACTCGCCCTCCGTCCGCGGCAAGTTCGCGCACCGCTCGGATGCGAGCGATCACGTCCGGATCGGCGCGCAGCGTCGCTGCCGCAAGATCCGGACCCAACGCGTAGCGCACGTCGCCTAAGAGAAACGAGCCCGGATCGAAGCGCACGAGCTTAGGCTCGAAATCCAGCGGCACGGCGACCGTTTCGTGCCCCCGCACGACATTGGCGCGAACTCGGCGCTCGCCGGCGAGCGGCTCGTGCGCGGGCCGTGCCTCCAATGCGGGAGCTTCGGGAACGAGGCCGAGCTCGACGTCGAAGTTGTAGGCGGGATGCGCGTCGTCGATCGTTTGATTCTGGTCGATCGTAAACGTGGCTAGTTTTCGCGCGGCATCCCAGGCGAAGCGAACCTGCAGCTGCGGATGACCCTCGCGAGAGACCCATTGATTGAAGAAGCCGCGCAGGTTGCGACCCGTCGCCGCCTCGATCGCGCGAACGAGATCGATCGTCTCGACCGAGCGCTGCGCGTTATCCGAGACGTACCGGCAGATCGCGCGCCAAAAACGCGCGTCGCCGAGCTCGCCGCGCAGCATATGCAGAACGGCTGCACCCTTTTGATACAGGTGACGATCGAAGATCTCGATCGGATCGCGATAGACATTGCAGACGATAGGCCGCCGATAGCGCTGCGCATCTTCGCGCAGGTACGCGTTCAGACACTCGAGGATGTCGTACAGGTATTCATCCCCACCGGCATCGGCCTCTCGCCAGACGGCCTCCATGAAGGTCGCGAAGCCTTCGTTGAGCCACGCGTGGGCCCAATCGCGACACGTCAAAAGATCGCCGAACCATTGATGAGCGAGCTCGTGGGAGACGAGCGGATCGCTCGAAAAGTCGAGGTGCGCTACGTCGTCGTGGAGCGTCCGATCGGTTTGCGTCGTTGCCGCGGTGTTCTCCATGCCGCCGAAGATGAAATCCGAGACGGCGATCTGGGAGTAGCGTGCGTACGGGTACGGCACGCCGATGCGCTTTTCAAACTTTTCGATCATCTGCGGCGTCTTGCCGAAGGCACGCTCGCCGTCGTTTTCGCGGCCCGGCAGGACGTAGTAATAGACCGGAATTTTGTTTTGCCCGGCCGTTCCTTGTGCGACCTCGACGAAGGGACCGGCGACCATCGTCATGAGGTAGGTGCTGTGGGGGACCGCTTGATGATAGCGGAAGATCGTCTTGCCGTTCTCGTTCTTGCGCTCTACGAGCTCGCCGTTTCCCAGCGCGAACATCCCCTCGGGCACGACGATCGTGGTCGTCGTGCTCTGCTTTTCGTGTGGGTAGTCCAGACACGGGAACCAATACCGAGCGTACTGGTCTTGACTTTGCGTCCAGGCGTGCGCGATCTTCTCGGGATGCTCGGGCGTGGGCTTGACGAAAAAGAGACCGTGGCGCGGTTTGCCGGCCCGATAGGTTATCGCAATCGTGGCGCGATCGCGCGGCGAGATCGGCGTGGCAAAATCGATCTCGAGCTTGCCGTCGCGCAGCGCAAACCGCGAGGCGGGCTCGACGCGCGAGACTTCAA
Organism: Candidatus Cybelea sp.; assembly: GCA_049285355.1. Lineage (GTDB taxonomy): Bacteria > Vulcanimicrobiota > Vulcanimicrobiia > Vulcanimicrobiales > Vulcanimicrobiaceae > Cybelea. The sequence continues at coordinate 4,300 of JBAPZS010000080.1, forward strand.
GGTCGACCGCATCGAGCGTTAACCGCGAAACCGGCTCGTCGAGCGCGCGTACGGTCAGAGCGCAGACACCGTCGAGCGACTCGCTCTCGAAGTTCGGCGTGACGTGCAGATCGATGTGCTCGACCGCAACGATCTTGTCCGGACCATAATGGGCGCGCGCGCCGGGCAGGGCAAAAGCCCGATGTTCTCCAGTATCGTCACGCGCCATGCAGCCCGTGCTTACGAGCCGAATGGAGCTTTGTCCTGTACCGCGCGTTATTCCGCAGCCGTTTGTAGGCCGCCGGTAACTTCGATGACCGCGCCGGTGATAAAATCACGCTCGCTGGCGACGAAGAACCGCACGGCATCGGCAACGTCCTCGTAACTACCGGGTCGGCCGCGCGGATTATTCGCAACCCGCTGATGAGCCTGTTCGCGCAACAGCGTCTTTTCGCGAATGTCGCCGGGCGAAACGATGTTGACCGTAATGCCGTGCATCGCCTCTTCCATGGCCAGAGACCGCGCAAACGCTACCAATCCGCTCTTTGCGCCCTGATAGAGTGAGAGACTTTTAAAGGGACGCGTTTGCGCCGAGCCGAGCATTCCGAAGAACACGATCCGGCCGAACTTCGCAGCGCGCATCGCCGGGAGCGTCGCCCGAGCCGCGATGACCGCGCTGCGGACGTTGCCGTCGAACGCCTCTCGATAATCCTCCAGCGTCGAGACCGCGAAACGTTTTACGACGAGCGGACCGACCGCGTGAACCAGTGTATCGAACGGACCGTGTGCGCGCACCGCGTCGTCGAGTGCCGCCTCGACGGCGGCAGCGTCGTCGAGAAAGTCGAGGCGCGTTGCCGAGGCGGTCGCACCGGCGCTCTCGATTGCCGCGACGGTCGCCTCGGGCGGCGTCGCGCGATAGGTGATCGCTACGTGCGAGAAGCCCTCGCGCGCGAGGCTGGCGGCGATGCCCGCTGTCAGTCCCGCAGCGGCTCCGGTAACGAGCGCGTGGCGACTTACTGGCGTTATGCAGGCGCCCTTTCCATGGGTTGCGACATCTCAGCCGCGATAGCACGCCGATCGGCACGGCGTTCGAAATACCCCATCCAGGTCTCGTAGATCATCGGCACCAGGAAGAGCGTGAGGATCAGCGAGCTCAAGAGTCCGCCGATGATGACGGTGCCCATCGCCTGCCGCCACTCACCGCCCTCGGCGTATCCGAGCGCGAGCGGAAGCATGCCGAAGATCATCGCCGCCGTCGTCATGACGATTGGACGGAAACGGGTCCCCGCCGCTTGCAGCACCGCGTCGTGCACGCGCATGCCGCGTTTGAGCAGCGTGTTGGAGTAGTCGACGAGCAGAATTCCGTTCTTAGCGACCAGTCCGAAGAGCATGACGACGCCGAGCATCGAGATGATATTAAGCGACTGGCCTTGATCGGGCTCCAGCCGTCCCATCAACGCCAAGAAGATCAGCGCCCCGATGATGGCCAGCGGCACGGAGAACATTACGATCAGCGGCTCGAGGAACGACCCGTAGAGAATCACCATCAGGATGTAGACGAGCATGAACGAGGTGATCAGCGCGATGCCCATGTTCGCGAAGGTCTCTTCCATCAGTTGCGAGTTGCCTTGCGATTTCAGGCTGACGCCTTGGGGCAAAAAACCCGGTTGTTGCAGCTTCTTCTGCAGCGGACCGACGACTTGCCCGAGCGAGTAGCCCGGAAGCACGTCGCCGTAAACGTTGACGACGCGTTCCCGGTTGAGCCGCTCGATCTTGGTCGGCGCGGTCGTCCAGGTGAAGCTGGCAACGTCGCCGATAGGTACGAGCGAACCGTCGTTAGCGCGCACTTTTACGTATTCGATCGCGTCTTCGGTCGTACGGTCAGCTGCCGGAAACTGCACGCGCACGTCGACCAGACCCGTAGGCGTCCGAACCTTGGTGGCAACGGCACCATCGACGGCGATGCGCGCGACGGTGGCTACGTCGGACGGATTGACGCCCACGATCTCGCACTTCTCACGGTCCACGTCGACGTTCAAACGGGGTGCGCCGTTCTCAGCGCTTGTCTGCACGTTGACGGCGCCCGGCTCCGCTCGCAAGAACTGCGCGACCTTCTCCGCGGCCGGTCCGATCGCATCGTCGGGACCCATCAGCGAGTAGTAGATGTCGGGACCGTTGCCGCTGTCGCTGGCGACGTCGAACTCGGCGCCCGGCACCAAGTACCCGAGCTTACGGATGGCCTTGATGGCGGTGTTGGTGTCTTTGATCCGGTTGTCTTGCATCGTCGCGTTGAGCTGGGCGTAGTTGCCGCCGGTGACGCTGCTCCAGCCTGCCGGTTTGCGACCGCTGGTGGCGCTTACCGATTTCATGCCGTCGATCTTCATGATCGCATCTTCCAAGCGCGAGACGTAGCGATTGGTGACGCCGATCGGCGTTCCGGACGGATAGGTGACGGTCATCGCGATCTCGCCGGTCTGTTGCGCCGGGACGAAATCGAAACTAATCGAACCGAGCGGCAGCATCAGCAGCGCCAGCATGACCGGCATCACGAAGGTTGCGATCGTCGTTCCCTTAGAAGTTCCGAGCGAGCGCAGGAAGCGCAGCGGCGGAAGGTTGCCTCCAGGGAGACGCGCGCCTCGACGACTGCGCAGGAACAGTGCGAAACCGTGAGCTACCGCGCAGACGACTAAGAGCACCACGTCGGCGCCGATCGTCGCCGCGCCGCCGCCGGCGGCAAGCGTCAGCGAGTTGAGCAGCAGCGCCGCACAGACGAAGACCACGAAGGCGCCGTGACGCAGCGCCCACGGCAAGAACTTCGCGCGATAGAGCTGGAGAATCGCGTCGTAGCGGTGCACGAAGGCATTGAGGAGGAGCAGTGCGGCGACGAAGATGCCGATCGCATTGAGCAGGAACCACCCGGTCAGCGTTCCGATGACGAACAGTGCCGCCGCGAAGATCAGGAGTGCGATGTCGACGCGGCGATCGTCGAGCAGCGCGAGCCAGCGGGGCGGAGCTTCGGAACGTTTCACGACGCTCCACTTGGCGGCCAGCAGCGGCGTCAGCGTAAACGAAACGAAGAGCGAAAAGAGAGTGGCCGTGACCACGACCGCCCCATATTCACGCAGATAGGCGCCGACGATCCCCGACATGAAAGCGATCGGCAGGAAGACAACGACGTCCACCATCGTGATCGCAATCGCGGCGCCGCCGATCTCGGTCCGGCCGGTGACGGCGGCCGCCAACGGGTCCAAGCCCATGTCTCGATGGCGCGTGATATTCTCCAAGACGACGATGGAATCGTCCACCAAGATCCCGATGATCAGCGAGAGTCCCATCATCGACATCGAATCGATGTGAAAACCGAAGAGGCGCATCACGATGAACGTCGAGAGGATTGAGGTCGGAATCGCTAAGAAGACGACGACCGCATTGCGCCATGCATGCAGGAAGAGCAGCATGACGATCGCCGTCAGGATGATGCCCTCAATTAGCGATTGACCGACGCCGTTGAGCATCTTCTGGGTGTAGTCGGCCGGCGCGTCGATCTCGTGGAAGTCCAGCTGCGGGAACTGGGCCTCGATCTTCTTGAGCTCCGCGCGCAGGGTCTCCGTCGTCTTGATCTGGTCGGCGTCGATGGTGGGATTGATCTCCATGTACACGCGCGGCTCGCCGTTGAACGAGGAGATGCTGCGCATCGCGATGTGGCTGTCGTACGCGTTGGCTACGTCCCCGACTTTGAGCGATTTGACCGGAAACTGAAGCACGCTGATCGGCGAGAGCGGGATCGCGAGAAGGTCGCCCGCCTTTTCGACGTAGTCGTGGATCGCGACGCTGCCTTCGCGCGTGGGCTGCGTTATGATGCCGCCCGGCACGTTCAGGTTATTGTATTGAACGGCGCTGAAGATGTCTGCGAGTGTCGCGTTGGTGCCGTCGAGCTTCACCGGATCGGGCTCGACGTGAAACTCGCGGTCGGCCGAACCGCGCACGTCTACGGACTGCACGTTCGGGATTTGAGTGATGGCCGGCACGATCTGGCTGTTGATGAGGTCGGCGATCTGCGGCTGGCTGAGCGTCTTGGAGCTAACCGCAACATCGAGCAGCGGCGGTTCCGCCTGGCCAGCCTTTTCGACGACCGGCGGGTCGAGATCGGTCGGCATATAGACGCGCGCAATGTCCACGCGGCGTTGCACGTCGACGGCGGCGAGATTCAGGTCGGTTCCGACCTTGAACTGGGCGACGACGATCGCGCTGCCTTCCTGAGCGTTCGCCGACACTTCGTCGAGATTGTCGACACCCGACATCTGATCTTCGATCGGCTTTACGACCATGCGCTCCATGTCTTGGGGCGAGGCGCCGGGATAGTTCGCGGCGACCACGACGACCGGAAAATCGGTATTGGGCGGGCTCGAGCTACGGCCCAGCTGCAAAAAGGAGATAACGCCAAAAATCACCAGCGCGGCGAAGATCGCGATGGTGACCGTGGGACGGGTAAGCGAGAAGCGCGTCAGCCACATGATGCTAAATCCATTGTTGCCTAGGTTTACGCCGAAACCCCGGCGACTGTTTCAGGGCCCGTGCGAAATCAGCTCCCGCCGTTATCCTGGGCGGTAGAGATTAAGGAAGCCTAAAAAGCGCGGCCGGAGGGGTCTCAGTGGTAGAAGTAGGGGTCGAGCACCGACACGGAGACGACCGAATCTACCGGAAGGCCGTTCTTCGCGGCCGACTCTCGAACGGCCGCCTCATC
>JBAPZS010000081.1:0-8133 GCA_049285355.1 Candidatus Cybelea sp.
CGGCTGGCCATCGAGCGGATGAAGACCTCTTCGTCGGTGAAGTGCTCGGCGAGACGAATGCGGTCGCCGAGCAGCGCACCACGCGAAAACGGGGAGCTGGGATCGACCGAGATCACGCCGACCTTCCGACCCAGCGAACGCGCTTTGCGTACGAGCGCCGACGCCAAGGTCGACTTGCCGACGCCCGGGGGTCCGGTAAGCCCGATCGTTACGGCGCGGCCCGTCTTCTCGTAAAGCGCGCGAACGAGCGCCCTGCCATGCCCCGATTCGGCGCGAGAGATGGCGCGCGCCAGCGCGCGCGGCTTGTGCATCTCGAAATCGCGCAACAGGGCGTCATCGGCCGATCGACTCGTCACGGTCGAAGCTTGTTTGCGCCTGGGGGCAAGAACGGACCTTCCCGCCGCGAAGGCACTATTTCCATAGTGCGGACGCTCTTTGCACGCTCGCTCGCGATACTTTCCCTCATCGCCACGCTTACGTTCGAATTGCCTCCGCCGGCCGCTAGCGAAACGCTGGTCGTTCCGTTAACCGGCCGCCGCACTCGCGATATCGCGACCGAGCGGCTCTTTCATACGCTGATGCAAGACTTCTTTCTCGAGGACGACGAGACGACGTACGTCGTAACCGGGGACATTCCCGCGATGTGGCTGCGCGACTCCTCCGCACAGACGATTCCGTACATTCGCTACCAAGCCGTCTACCCGGTGCTGCGGGCTCGGTTTACCGGCGTCATCGAGCGCAACGCTCGCAACGTGCTCACCGATCCCTACGCCAACGCACTCGATGCCGACTACCACATCTGGGAGCGTAAGTGGGAAGTGGATTCGCCCGCGTGGTTTGTCGTTCTCGCCTCCGTCTACTGGCGTTCGACGAGCGATCGAACCGTCTTTACCCCCGACCTTCACCGGGCGCTGCAGGCGATCGTCTCTACTTACGGTTGCGAGGAGCACCATCGCGCCTGCAATCGCTATCGGTACCCCTATCGCGTTTACACCGACGACGCCTACGACGATAACACGGGTTTGATTTGGGGCGCGTTTCGTCCGTCGGACGATCCGGTCCAATATCGCTTTAACGTTCCCCAAAACGCGATGGCGGTGGTTGCGCTGCGCGACATCCGGCAGCTGGCGCTCGATGGGTACGGCGATGTGAGGCTCGCCACCGCGGCACAGACCCTTGGAGCGCGCGTACAAGTGGGGATCCAGCGATACGGACGCGTCTACGATGCCCGCCGCCACGCCGTGATCTACGCCTACGAAACGGATGGCCGGCAACGATACAACTTGATGGACGATGCGAACATTCCGAACTTGTTGACGCTACCGTACATCGATTGGTGCTCTGCATTCGATCCGACGTATGCGGCCACGCGTGCCTTTGTGCTCAGCCCGGCGAACCCGTTCTACTTCTCCGGAAGATACGCGCAGGGGCTCGGCAGTCCGCACACGCCGTACGGGTACGTCTGGCCGCTGGGAATCATCGGTCGCGCCCTCACCGCGACCGATTCGACGGAGGTGGCCGACGCAATCACGACCCTGGCCGAAACCGACGGCGAGAGCGGGTTGATTCACGAGAGTTTTTATCCCGACGGATATTGGCGCTACACGCGGCCGGAGTTCGGCTGGGCAAACGCGCTTGGCGCGGAGCTTTTATTCCGCAGTCTAGCGGGCGCGACCGCGACGCAGTTTGCGTGGGGAGGCCCGATCCTCCCCTTCCAACGCCGCACGCGCACGCCGACTCTGGTTCCGGTCTTCACGCAGATCGAGAACGCTGCGGAACTTAATGCAACGCTTGGCCGCTTGTTGCACATCGGCGGCGTGATGCCGCACGCTCCCAAATAGGGGAGCCTGATAGCGGGTCGCCAAGTTGGTTCTTATGGACCAGGGCTATTATCGTTTTCCGTCAATAGCAGGCGACCGCATCGTCTACGTCTGCGAAGACGATCTTTGGAGCGTTGGGGTCCAAGGCGGCGACGCCGTTCGACTCACCGTGAGTTTTGGCACCTGCTCCTTCCCGCGTCTCTCACCGGACGGCGCGTGGATTGCGTTCACGTCGACCGATGAGGGTAATCCGGAGCTTTACGTGATGCCCTCGCGCGGCGGTGAACCGCGCCGCTTGACTTTCCTTGGCGCACCGATGGTTTCAACGATCGGATGGAGCGACGACGGAACGGAGATTCTCTTCGTGGCTAACCCAACGACGTGGTATGACGGAGAGACGCGCCCCTTCACGATCGCACGTGACGGCGGCGAGGCGCGCGAACTGGGAATCGGGCACGCGCGCGCGCTCTCATACGGCCCGGGCGGACGGCTCGCCGTCGGTCGAAACGCCGCCGATCCGGCGCGCTGGAAGCGATATCGCGGCGGCACCTCGGGTGAGATTTGGGTGCAGGCCGCCGCCTCCGACCTTTTCGCGCGACTGGCGCTGCCGGATGGAAATCCGTGCTGGCCGATGTGGATCGGCGAACGCATCTACTTCTTGTCCGATCACGAAGGGATCGGCAATCTCTATTCTTGCGCGGCGGACGGCGGCGACGTTCGCCGTCACACCAACGAGAGCGAATACTACGTACGCTTTCCCACCACCGATGGCCGGCGCATCGTCTACTCCGCCGGGGGTGAGATCAAACTCTTCGATCTCGAGAGCGATCGCGTCGTGCAGATCGACATCCAGACGCGCTCCACGGTGCCGCAGCTCGCGCGCCGTTTCGAGAGTGCGTCGGAATCGCTCGAGCAGTTCGCTCCAAGTCCAGATGGAACGCAGCTAGCATTCGACGCGCGCGGACAGTCGTTCACGATGCCCCTTTTCGAGGGTGCGGTCATTCGTCACGGTGCCGGAAGCAAGGCGCGCAATCGTCTCACGACGTGGATGCACGATGGTGAGCGGCTCGCCTCCGTAACCGACGTCAACGGCTACGAGCAACTCGCGCTCTACCATGCCGACGGCTCGAGCGAGCCGCGCCTGGCCACCAGCGGCGACATCGGCCGCGTCACCGACTTGGTCTGCTCTCCGGCCAACGACGTGGTGGCCTTCGCGAATCATCGCCATGAGTTATGCGTTGCGGATCTCGACGACGGCAAGGTGCGAGTGCTCGACACCTGCCCCGCCCACCGGATCGAAGACCTGGCGTTTTCCCCCGACGGGCGGTACTTAGCCTACGTGTGGTCGCCGGCGCATGGGACATCCATCATTCGAATCGTCAAGGTGCGCTCGGGCAAGATTCACGACGTCACGTCGCCGCTACGCTCGGATGAGTCGCCGGCGTGGGATCCCGAGGGAAACTACCTTTACTTCATCTCGACGCGCGACTTCAATCCGGTCTACGATGCGCTCCAGTTCGATCTGAGCTTTCCCGCGGCCAGCCGGCCGTTCGTCGTCACCCTGCGTAACGACGTTCCGTCGCCCTTCGTCCCCAAGCCGAGACCGGTCCATCACGATCGTGACCACGAGCGCGAGCGCGCGAACAGCAAGAAGCCGCAGAAGGCGCCGGACATCGAGATCGATTTCGACGGCATTCAAGGACGCGTGCTCGGCTTTCCAGTGGACGAAGGCGATTACCATCAGATCGTTGCGGTCCCGCAGCGCGTGCTCTTCACGCTCTTTCCCGTAAAGGGAATCAAGCCGACGCGGCGCGAGGATCTGGATCGTGAGGGGCACGGAACGCTCTTGGCCTACGACTTCGAACAGCAGCGCACCGCTACCGTCGCCGGTGAGTGCGACGAGATCGAACTTGGGGGCGACGGCCGCACGCTCATCTACCGTTCTCGCGACCGGCTGCGCGCCATCGACGCCCTCGCCGATCTCCCCGAGGAAGGCGAAGAGCAGAAGCCGCCGACCGAACCGGGGCGCCGCAGCGGCTGGATCGACCTCGACCGCGCAAACGTCGAGATCGTTCCGCGCGACGAATGGGCTCAGATGTATCGCGAGGCGTGGCGCCTGCAGACCGAGCAGTTCTGGGTCGAGGATATGAGCGACATCGATTGGGACCGCGTCTTCGACCGGTACGCAACGATATTGCCGCACGTGCGGACGCGCGCCGAGCTCTCCGATCTCATTTGGGAGATGCAGGGGGAGCTTGGAACCTCGCACGCCTACGAATGGGGCGGCGACTACCGCGAGCCGCCGCAATACCAACGCGGTTTCCTTGGCGCCGATCTGCGCTGGGACGAAGCGCGCGGCGGTTATTGCATCGAGCGCATCTATCGCGGCGATTCATGGAATCGCGACGGCGATTCGCCGCTCGCCGAGCCCGGCCTGACCGTTAGCGAAGGCGATTGCATCGTCGCGATCGGCGGAAAGCGCCTCTCGCGCGAGGTCACACCGGATCGTTTGCTCGTCAACGCATCGGGGCGCGAGATAAAAGTAACGCTGCGCTCGCGTAAGGGCGACGAGCGAACCGTAATGGTAAAAGCGCTGGCGAGCGAGTCGGCGCTTCGCTATCGCGCATGGGTGGACGCGAATCGCAAGCTGGTCCACGAGCGCACCGGCGAACGCATCGGTTATCTTCACATTCCCGATATGGGACCGTGGGGATTCTCGGAGTTTCATCGCGGTTATCTCAGCGAGTTCGACCGGAAGGGTTTGATCGTCGACGTACGCTACAATCGCGGCGGCCACGTCTCGCCGCTCCTGCTCGAGAAGCTCGCGCGCCGCCGCGTTGGGTACGATACCCCGCGCTACGGTTCGCCGATTCCCTATCCGCCGGAGTCGGTCGGAGGTCCGATGATCGCCCTGACCAATCAGTTCGCAGGCTCGGACGGCGACATCTTCAGCCACTGCTTCAAGCTCTACAAGCTTGGACCGCTGGTTGGAAAACGGACGTGGGGAGGCGTGATCGGGATCGACCCCTACCATCATCTCGTCGACGGCACGCTCACGACGCAGCCGGAGTTCTCGTTTTGGTTCGTCGACGTCGGTTGGAGCATCGAGAATCGCGGTGCCGATCCCGACTACGACGTCGACATCGCGCCGCACGACTATCGCGACGGCAAGGATCCTCAACTCGATCTTGCGCTCGCGCTCATGGATCGCGCGCTCGAAGGGTACGAAGAGGTGCGTCCGGACCTCTCGACCCGTCCGTCACTACCGCTGCCAACGTTGGCGTGAACTGGCCGCGTCTCGCGGCCTTCGCGGTGCCGGCGACGGTCTACATCGCCAGCGCATCGTGGGAACCTGCCTCCTGGGATACCGCCGAGCTGCAAGGCGTTCCGTATATCTTGGGCATCGCGCACCCGACCGGGTTTCCGTTCTACGTGCTGGTGGGATACGTGTGGTCGCACGCGGCGGCAATCGGTACCGTCGCGTTTCGCATGAACGCGATGAGCGGAATCGCAATCGCGATCGCCTCGCTTGCCGCCTACGAGGTTGCACGCGCGCTCGGCGCCGGCCGAATCGTCGCGCTCTTAGCCACACTCTGGTTTGCCTTTACGCAGAACGTGTGGTCGCACGCGGCGCGCGCCGAGGCGCAAGATCTCGCAACGGCGTGCTCGGCGGTCGCCCTTTACGCCTTTTTGCGCTGGATGCGCTCCGGCGATTCCCGATGGTTTGCCGGCGCTTTTGCGCTGTGCGGTCTCGGGATGGCCGCGCATCCCAACGCGCTCTGGCTCCTGCCTGCATTCTTGCTCGGCGCGATCATCGCAGCTCGACGGCCGTCGCTGCGGCTAGCGGCGGCCTCCGTCGCGCTGACGCTTGCGGGATTGGCACTCTACCTTTACTTGCCGTTACGCTCGGCGTACGTCGTCGCCCACGGTTTGGACCCTACGGCCGAACTCGCCGGTGCGGGCGGCGGCATCTTCTGGAACTACAACGATCCGCGCACGTTGCCGGGTCTCGCGCTAGAGCTTAGCGGCGCGCAGTTTCAAACCCCGTCGTACTTTGCTGCGGCATTCAATCCGATGCGTGCCGGAGATGCGTTGTGGGCGTTCGTCACCGGCATCCAATCGCAGTACGGCACCTTCGCGACGCTGCTGCTCTTCGGTGGGTTTATGACGGCCTGGAGGCGCGATTGGCGAGCGACGCTGGTGCTCTGCGCGGCTTGCATTGCGCCGCTCTTCTTTTCAGTGGTCTACCCCAACGAAGGCGACGTCGGCCGATACCGGCTGCTGGCCTCGTGGCTTGCGGTTCCGCTGCTGGGCGCGCTTACTCCGCAATCGCGAAGCACCCAGGCAAGGCTGCTGCACGCCGCGCTTATCCTCTTCTTGGCAAGCGGCGTCGCGACGGCATTCCTCGCGCAGCGGGGCTTTCTGCAACACGCGCCGCGTGAAGGGGGGCGCTGGGTGATCGACGCGGTCGGCGCAACCGTCCCCGCCTCGAGCGTCGTCGTCACCGGCTGGCTCGATGCAACGTCGCTAGCGTACGGAGCCTACGTTGACGGTTCGCTTCCGGGGCTCGTCATCGTCTCCGACAACGCGCTGCGTATGCCGGTCTACCGGCAATGGGCGCGGCGCAATCGCGTTTTCGTGCTCGCCGATCCGCACGACGTAACGCATCTTGCCGGCGCGCGCTACTACATGAGGCTCGATAGTTATCACGAGCTCTTCGTGGTGACGCCGTAGATGAAACTCTTTCGTCTAGACCGGACCGCATCGATCGCCGCGTTCGCGACGTTCGTTTTGCATCTCGCGGCGAACCCGCACTACGGCTACTTCCGCGACGAGCTCTATTTCATCATCTGCGGAATTCACCCAGCGTGGGGTTACGTGGATCAGCCCCCGATCGTGCCGCTGCTTGCGGCGGGCTCGCAGTTCTTCGGACACTCGCTGCTGCTGCTGCGCGCCTTACCCGCGATCTTTGCGGCCGGCGGTGTCTACGTTACCTGCAGGCTTGTAAGCGAGCTGGGCGGTGGAACGTTCGCAGCGGTAGTCGCAACCCTAGCGTTCCTCGCAGCCGGCGTCCTCGAGAGTTTGGGCATGAAGGTGGGGCCCGATATGGTCGGGTTGTGGCTATGGCCGCTCGCGGCGCTCTACGTTTTGCGCATCGCCGGCGGCGCCGATCCGCGCTGGTGGTTGGCCGCCGGTGCCTGCATCGGCGTCGCACTCGAGAGCAAGTACAGCGCAATCTTCTTCGCGCCGGCGATCGTTGCGGGCTTGGCGTTAACGCCCCAGCGCAACGCGTTGCGCTCGCGATGGTTCTTCGCCGGAATCGGCGTCGCCGTGGCGCTCGCGCTACCGAACTTTCTCTGGCAGGCGCTACATGGTTTTCCGATGTGGGAGCTGTTGCGTAACGGGCAAAATCATAAGAACGTCGTCGCCGGCCCGGCGCTCTTTCTCTTTCAGCAGCTGCTGCTGACGAATCTTTTCGCCTCGCCGGTCTGGATAGCGGGCCTCATCTGGCTGCTCGTCAACCGGACGGTGCGCTTCTTGGGCTACGCGTACGTATTGCTGATCGCGATGATGATCGCGCTGCATGCCAAGCACTACTATCCCGCCGACATCTATCCGATTCTGATGGCCGCGGGCGGCGTCGCTTTCGAACGCTGGACGCGTCGCGCGATGATCTTGCGTCCGCTGCTCGTCGCGGCGATCGTCGCGGCCGCGCTTTTCTTCATACCATTTTCGTTGCCGATACTCTCCGAGCGAGCGATGCTCGACTACTCGGGCTTCGTCTCACGAACGCTGCGCGTCAACCGATCGACGATGGCGACCGAGCGCTTCCGCACTTCGGCGCTTCCCGAGGATTGGGCCGACATGCACGGCTGGCCGGAACTCGCAGCAGCCGTCGCGCGAATCTACGATGGTCTGCCGCCGATCGAGCGGGCGCAAGCCGCAATCGTCGCGAGCAACTACGGCGAGGCTGCCGCCATAGATTTCTTCGGCGGGCGGTACCGTTTGCCGCCGGCCCTCTCAGGGCACAACAACTACTGGCTGTGGGGCACGCACGGATACAGCGGAAACGTAGTCATCGACGTCAACGGCGACTGCGGACGAAGCGACTTTCCCGGACTCTTCCGCTCGGCGCGGCTCGTCGAGCGCTTGCGCGCGCCCTGGGTCATATCGTACGAGCAGAATATTCCGATCTCGCTCTGCAACGGGATAACGCAGCCGCTCTCGGAGGTGTGGCCGAAGTTGCGCCACTACATCTGAGTCTGGGGCGGCCCCCGGCCGGCACGATGAGTTCACCGGTGACTCATTACGG
>JBAPZS010000082.1:0-2477 GCA_049285355.1 Candidatus Cybelea sp.
GGAATGGAGCGGCTGCTCGACGCGGCGTTGATCTTCACGCTTTTGGCGATTGCCCTGGCGATCGCGGATTCCGCGCTGTAGATGATTCTGCTTGACGGCCTGTGGTCCGGGCTCTTTGCGATGGCGCTGGGCGCGTTACTCTCGGCGCCGCCACGCGCGCTCCTGCCGAGCTTCGCGTGCGGATTGGTCGCGCGCGCGGCGCGCGATTCGCTGATGGCGTGGGGCGCGGATCAAGTCACCGCAACGCTCGTGGCGTCGGCGTTGGCCGTCTTCGTGGCGATCGGGGTCGCGCGGCGGCCGGGCATTCCGCCGATCGTCTTCTTGAGCGGACTCATTCCGCTCGGCGCGGCCGGCTCGTTCTTCACCGCAATCGTTGACTTTCTTCAGATCGCATCGCGGCATGGCGACACGTTGACCGGCGCGCCGGTCGCGCTCGTGTTGAATTTAAGTAAAGGCTTCACGACGACGCTCGGCATTGCGGTCGGCGCGTGGCTTGGGATGCTGATCGCCGACAGCACGGCGCGGCTCTTCGGCCTCAGGGCGAGAGTTTAAAGACCGTCCCGAAACCCTTTGCGCCGCCTTCGTAGGTGGTGCCGTAGAGCGTTCCGTCGAGTTCGGCGAGACCGTCGTAGGGATAGCCGCCGTCGGTTCCGCCTTTGAAACCATAGAGCACGTGTTCGGAGCCGGAGGTGGTTACCGAGTAGACGGTGCCCCAACCGCTCGCGCCGCCCTGGTAGGTCGTGCCGTACAGCGTCCCGCCGACGGGTTTTAGCGCGCCAAAATACGGATGCGCCCCGTCGTCACCGGATTTGAACCGATGGAGCACCGATTCTTTGCCGGCAGGCGTCACTTTGAAGACTATCCCCCAACCAGGCGAGATGCCGCCTTGATAGGTGGTTCCGAAGAAGGCGCCATTCAACTCGGCCAGCGGTCCGTAGGGATATTGACCGTCCGACGACCCGCCCTTGAAACCGTAGACGACGTGCTCGTCACCCGCCGGGCTAACTTTGAAGAGGCAGCCCGAGCCTTTCGGACCTCCGCCTTCAGAGGTCGTGCCGTAGAGCGCGCCTTTAAATACGATGAGGCCGGCGTACGGATGCGCGCCGTCGTCGCCGGCGGCGAACTTGTGCAGCGTGTGCTCGTCGCCCGAAGTACTAACTTTGAAGACGGTGCCCCAGCCGTTCGCGGTGCCGCCTTGATAGGTAGTGCCGTAGAGCATGCCGCCGAGGGCAACCAGGCTGCCGTACGGATAGCCGCCGTCGGCGCCGTCATTAAAACTGTAGAGCACGTGCTCTTCGCCGGCCGGCGTTACTTTAAAGACGGTACCATATCCGCCGCCGGTGCCGCCTTGATACGTGGTGCCGTAGAGCGTGCCGTCGAGCGCGATCAAGTTTCCGTAAGGATGCGCCCCGTCGTTGCCGGCTTTGAACTTATAGATCACCTTCTCGCCGCCCGTGGGGCCGACTTTGAAGACGGTGCCCCAACCTGAAGGGCCGCCGCCGCCGTAGGTCGTGCCGTACAACTCGCCGTTGAGTGAGGTGAGGCCGGCAAACGGATAACCGCCGTCGTTGCCGTCTTTAAAACTGTAGAGCAGCCGGTAGCTGGGATCCGCCGCCGGTTGGATGAGCGGCGCAAAGGCTTGAGCGGTTTGCGTCGCGGGAAGCGGCGCTACGCCGCCACGCGCACAACTCGCCAACAGAATACCGGCGCCGAATAAAATTAATTTACGCACGTGGGTTGGTTGGCCCAGGATGGTGCCGGCACCTCGGGCGCGATCGGCTAGGTGAGCAAAGGGAGGAAGCGAAAAGGCGGCAGCACGGTGCAAAAAATCCCGCGAGAGTCGTGGATCGAGCCGGCCCTGGCGGTCGCGTCGATGGTGGCGCTCAACTGGGTGCTGGGCGAACGGTATCGGCTGACGCCGCAATGGGTGCCTGTCGTCCTCGCGGCGGCATTGCTCGGCCCGGCATTCGTCGCCCACATTCGGCACGACACGCCGCTGTGGCTGCGAATCGAGCGCCTCTCGATCGCGAGCACGATCCTCGTAATGCTCGGCCTCAACACGCTCACTCTCCTCTACGTCGTTGACGAGGTGCTCTTCCGGTCGAGCGGGATCGTGGCCGAGACGCTCTTTTCGACCTCGATCGCAATCTGGACGGCCAACGTGGTGGGATTCGGGTTACTGTACTGGGAGTTGGATCGGGGCGGGCCCGACGCGCGCATGAGCGATGCGCCCGGCTCGCCCGATTTTGCGTTCCCCGCTTACATCGATCCGATGATGCCGCGGGATTGGCGGCCGCAGTTCATGGACTACCTGTTCGTGGCATTCACCACCTCGACGGCCTTCTCGCCGACCGAGGCGATGCCGTTGTCGCGACGCGCCAAGGCGCTGATGATCGTGCAGGCCGTGATCTCGCTGGTGACGATCATCGTGGTCGCGTCGCGCGCCATCGGCATCATTCACTAGGCTACCTCAGGGA
>JBAPZS010000083.1:0-4837 GCA_049285355.1 Candidatus Cybelea sp.
CGGTACTGCATGTCGATGAGCTTGCGCAAGAACACGTCGCGGTCGACCTCCTCCCCAACGCGAATCTGCGCCGACATCTCGACGTAGTCCGAAGGCGAGCCGAGACCGAAGATGCATGAGACCGACGCTACGATCAACGTGTCGCGCCGCGTCAGCAGCGATTGGGTCGCCGAATGGCGTAGGCGCTCGATCTCGTCGTTGATCGAGCTGTCCTTCTCGATGTACGTGTCGGTCGAGGGGACGTACGCTTCGGGCTGATAGTAGTCGAAATACGAGACAAAGTACTCGACCGCGTTCTTCGGAAAGAAGTCGCGGAACTCGGCGCAAAGCTGGGCGGCGAGCGTCTTGTTATGGCAGAGCACGAGCGTCGGCTTCTGTACGAGCTCGATCGTGCGCGCCATCGCCATCGTCTTGCCGCTCCCGGTGACCCCAATCAACGTCTGGATGCGGTCCCCGCTTAGGATTCCCCGTGCCAAGGCTTCGGTCGCCTTGGGCTGATCGCCGGCCAGCGCGAAGGGCGAAGCCAGCATAAAATTCTGTGCCACCTACCTTAATAAACAGCCTTCGAGGGCCGAACGATTCACCTAGCGAAGCCTCTCCCCGTGTCGACCCCGCTGCTCTTCAGTGGAAACTCCAATCCAGCGCTGGCCGAAGAGATCGCCAAGCGCCTACGACTGCACGTCGGTAAGGCGCTCGTTTCGGAGTTCCGCAATGAGGAGACGCGAGTAGAGATCGGCGAGAACGTTCGCGGTGCCGAGGTCTTCGTCGTACAATCCATCTGCAAAGCCCCCAACGGCAAAGGCGTCAACGACGCTGTCATGGAGCTGTTGCTGATGATCGATGCGCTGCGACGGGCGTCGGCGGCGCGCATCACCGCGGTCATTCCGTTCTACGGGTACGCCAAGCAGGACAAGAAGACGAGAGGGCGCGAGCCAATCTCGGCTAAGGTGATCGCGAACATCCTCAAGGTAACGGGCGCGCGGCGCATCGTCACGATGGACCTGCATGCCGCACAGATTCAAGGTTTCTTCGACATCCCGGTCGACAACTTGATGGCCATAAGCGTCCTGTGCAACTATCTAAAGAAGGAAGGGCTCTGCGACGATAAGATCGTCGTCGTCTCGCCCGATGCGGGTGGCGTGCACCGCGCCGAGCTTTTTGCCAAGAAGCTGAACAGCTCGCTCGCCATCGTCTTCAAACGGCGCCCGGAGCCCGACGTCGCCGAGGTCACCGACATCGTCGGCTACGTAGACGGCAAAGTCGCAGTCATCGTAGACGACATGATCTCGACCGGCGGCACGCTGGCGAAAGCGGCCGGGGCGATCAAGGTGCGAGGGGCTAGTAAGGTTTACACCGTCGCTACCCATGGCATCTTCGCCGGTGAGGCCGTTGACGTGCTCGAGAAGTCGGAGATCGAGCGAGTGCTCTTCACAAATACCATTCCGTTCGCAGACCATCTCGATCATCCGAAGTTCACGCAACTTTCGATCGCGCAGGTATTTGCCGACGCAATCAACCGTATCATCGCCAACCGTTCGGTCTCGGAGCTCTTTACGGGCGATGAATCGACGAAGACGATGGTGATCCCGGCCCCCGAGGTCGTTGCCGCTCTCTAGAAAAGGACATCGTGGCTAGCAAAGAGTTGAAACTCTCCATCGAGCGCCGAACGAAACTCGGCACAACCGGTTCTCACGCGCTGCGCGCGAGCGGAAAGATCCCTGCAGTCGTCTACGGACACGGCAACGTTCCCGACCATATCGCGCTCGACGCGCACGCATTCAGCGAACTGCTGCATCATGCCGGACGAAACGCGATCATCACGCTGACGGACGGCAAAAAGGAACACCAGACCGCCCTGGTGCGTGACGTCCAGCTGCATCCGGTCACGCGCCGCATCGTACACGCCGATCTGCAGCGGGTCTCGGCCGACGAAGCGATCACCGCGCGTCTGGGAATCGTCACGGTCGGCGTCGCCGAGGGCGTAAAACAGATGGGCGCCGTTATGGACATCGTCGCGCACGAGATCGAGATCGAGGGACCGGCCAGCAAGATTCCCGAGCACCTAGAGATCGACGTAACGGCGCTCGTCATCCACGACCACGTAACCGCCGGCGAGATCAAACTGCCGCCCGGATTCAAACTGGTGACGCCGCCGGAGACGCTCGTGGTGACGATCGAGCCGCCGCGGACGCACGAGGAAGAGGCCGCACCGGCCGAAGAGGGCGCCGAACCCCAAGTGATCGGCGCCGAACCGGCTCCGCCGTCGGAGGCGAGCTAGCTGGCGGAGCAATCTGCTCCGAGACTCGTCGTGGGGCTCGGCAACCCGGGCCCCGAGTACGCCGCAACCCGCCACAACGTGGGCTTCATGGTGGTCGACGAGGTGGCGCGCCGATTAAACGTCACGTCGTGGAAGAAGAGAGACGCCGCGCATCAGGCGGTCGATTCGGCGCGTCGCGTCGTCTTCGTCAAGCCTACTTCGTTCATGAACCTCAGCGGAACGCCCGTGCGGCTGATTGCGTCGTGGTATCGGACACCACCGGCCGGCGTGCTCGTCGTCAGCGACGACATGGATCTGCCCTTCGGCAAGTTACGAATGCGGCCGAGCGGCGGTCACGGCGGACACAACGGCCTGCGCTCGATCATCGCAACCATAGGCGAAGACTTTCCACGCATTCGCATCGGTCTCGGGCGTCCCGAGTACGAGGGCGTCGACCACGTGCTCGGTCAGTTCAAAGATGACGAGCGCGCCGAGTTGCCGGAGATCGTCGCGGCGGCGGCGGAAGGCGTTATCCTCTGGATCGATGCGGGTCTCGAGCCGGCAATGCGCTTCGTCAATACGTGGGGCGGCAGTGTCGACACTAGGGACAGCCCGACGGAACGCGATTGATCGCTTCAACGCGCGCGCCGGTTCCGGGCGAGGCGTAAAGAAAAAGCCTCGCGCCTAACTCGGGACAGACCTCCTCCATGCGCTGATCGCTGGCCCGCACCAGCGCTCGCACGGCTGCCGCCGGATCTCCCGTGAGCGCGACCGCGTACCTGTCGGCCGAGAGATCGAAGGAGCGCAGCGCGGCGTTGCGTACCGGAACGGCGGCGAGATAGACCAACGCGAGCAGCGCACCGACGATCGCCAGCCGCGAGAGCGGATCGTCGTCGCGCCGAAAGCTGATGCGGTCCGCGACGACGACCGCAAGGGCGGCAAAAATGATGATGATGCCCCCTTCAATCAACGCGATGGCGATGAGATCGCGATGAGCGACGTGCGCGAGCTCGTAGGCGACTTGGTACGCGATCTCGGGCGCGGTGGATCCGGCGATCAGCGCGTCGCTCAAGAGTATCGTACGCGATGCACCGAGCCCGAGAACGGTAGCCTCACCGGCCGGCAAGCTTCGAACCCCCTCGACCCGCACCGGAACGTGCGGGAGGCCGGCGCGCGTCAGCAGCGTGCGGATCTCCATAGCGAGTGGACCGTCCACCGGATGAATCGGACGCGAGCCGGGTAGGTAAGCGTACGGATTAAGGTACGACCAGATGATGCAACCGCCGAGAATTCCGAGGATCGTGTAAACGTACCATTGATGCGTGCGCCCAACCCATCCGAGGACGATGGCTGCGATCAGGCCGGCGACGATCATTCCGAGGATCGTGTGAAACGCCCATGAGAGCGCCCAGAAGCGCGTTAGCTCGACGGAGAGCCCCATGGTCTTGTCGACGCGATAGAGATAGAAAGCGGGAAGAAACGCAGCGATGCGAGCGACAAACGCAAGCGCGGCACCAAATGCAAATCGCATCAGCCAATCCGAGGCGATGCGCCGGCGCAGCCGGTCGCGAAGCGTGGCGGCCCCGCCCGAGCTCCAAAGATAGAAGAGCGCGACCGCCTCGAAGAGCTCGATGAGCACCCAGCCGGGCAACGTCCAATGAGCTCTGCGCAGCGCTGCGGCCTGCCGCGCCGGATCGACCAACGTCTTCGCAGGCTGCGCAAGCAGCGCGGCCCGCGGAATCGCATCGACGCGATGGTCGAGGGCATTTGGGCGACCGAGCGGTGCGGCGTGCGCGGCCGGAATCGTCGCGAGCAGCGCCGCCGCAAAGAGCGTACCGCGGAGAATACGCACGGCCTACTTCTTAGGAAGGGGACGAGCGGGATTCCCGGCGACGCGCGCGCCGCTGGGCACGTCCTTAGTGACGACCGAGCCGGCACCGGTCAACGCACCGTCGCCGACCTTGACCGGCGCCACCAACGAGGTATTCGAGCCGATCGCGACGTCGCGTCCGATGACGGTCTCGTGCTTGCGCTCGCCATCGAAGTTGCAAGTGATCGTTCCGGCCCCGATATTGGTCTCTTCGCCGATCGTCGCGTCACCGACGTACGAAAGATGACTGACCTTGACGCGTCGCGCAAACTTCGATTTCTTAATCTCGACGAAGTTGCCGACGTGCACGTTGTCGCCCAGGGTGGTCTCGCCGCGCAGGTGCGCGTACGGCCCGATCGCCACGCCGTTGCCGATCGTCGTGTCGGTTACAACGCTCTCGCGGACAGTCACGTGCTCGCCGAGCGTGGCATTCGATAGACGGCTGTTTGGCCCAATCGCACAGTGGCCCCCAACGCGAGAGAGGCGCCCAATCGTCGTATTCGGATAGATCACCGTATCGGCGCCGATCGCGAGCTCCGGTTCCAGATAGGTCGTCTCGGGGTCGACGATCGTGACCCCGTCGCGCATGTGCCGCGCGCACAAGCGGGCGTTCATCTCTTTGCGTGCCTGTGCGAGCTCGACGCGGTCGTTGATGCCGAGCATGTGAAGGTGATCGGTAGCGAGCACCGGCCGGACGCCTTTTCCGGCAC
>JBAPZS010000084.1:0-1506 GCA_049285355.1 Candidatus Cybelea sp.
CGTCACGCTCGCCCATAATCCCAGCCATCTCGAGGCCGTGGATCCGGTCGTTGAAGGCAGCGCGCGCGCTTTGCAGACCAATGACGCTCACGGCGTCCCGTCGTTCGACCGCAAGCGTGCGGTGCCGATCCTCATTCACGGCGATGCTGCGTTCACCGGACAAGGTATCGTTGCGGAAGTCTTCAATTTGCAGTCCTTGCCGGGCTACGAAACCGGCGGTACGCTCCACCTGATCGCGAACAACCAGATCGGTTTCACGACCGACCCCGCCGACGAACGTTCGACGCGGTATGCCTCGGACTTGGCTAAAGGTTTCGACGTCCCGATCGTGCACGTCAACGCCGACGACGTCGACGCGAGCATCGCCGCAGTTCACCTCGCCGTCGATTTTCGGCGTAAGTTCGGGCGCGATGCGCTCATCGACTTGATCGGTTATCGCCGTTTCGGCCATAACGAGCAGGACGAGCCGGCTTACACGCAGCCCACGATGGTCGAGCGGATCAAGACTCACCCGACGGTGCGCGAGCTTTTTGCCAACAAACTCGTGAACCAGGGCATCCTTAGCGCCGATCGCGCCCGCACGATGCTCGAAGAGGCGACGCAGCGGCTGCAAGAGGCCCGCAGGACCGTTCGAGGGACGGCAGCACCGCAGGTCGCGGGTCGCAAGATGTCTGCGAGCAACACGTTTGGTGGTACCGAGCTGCCGGCCGCGCAGCGCTCTGCGCTGCTCGCTTGGAACGAGGCATTGACGACCGTTCCCGAAGGCTTCGTGCTAAACCGCAAGCTGGCGGGCCAGCTCGAGCGCCGAAAGACCATTATCGAAGAGAAGGGTATCGTCGACTGGGGAACGGCGGAAGCCCTCGCATTCGCTTCGCTGCTGGTAACCGGAACGCCGATTCGTCTTACCGGTCAGGATACCGAGCGCGGAACCTTCAGTCATCGTCACGCGGTCTTTCATGATCCGCGCGATCACGCGATTTGGATTCCGCTGCAGCATCTCTCCGAACGGCAGGCCTCGTTTGAGATTCGGAACAGTCCGCTCTCCGAATACGCCTGTATGGGCTTCGAGTACGGATACTCGACGCAGCAGACCGCCGCGCTCGTTCTGTGGGAGGCACAGTACGGCGATTTCTTCAACGGTGCGGAGATTATCGTAGACCAGTTCATCGCCGCCGGCCAAGCGAAATGGGGGCAAACGTCGCGCTTGACGTTGTTGCTGCCGCACGGTTACGAAGGCGGCGGTCCCGAGCACTCCTCCGCTCGGCTCGAGCGCTTTTTGCAGCTGGTTGCGGAAGGCAACCTGCGCGTCGCATCTCCTTCGACCGCCGGCAACTACTATCACCTCTTACGCATTCAGGCTCGCTCGCCGATTGCCGTCCCGCTCGTCGTCATGACGCCGAAGTCGTTGTTGCGCGCCGAGAGTGCGGCCGGAACGATCGACGCGATGGCCGAGGGAGCGTTCGCGCCGGTCATCGACGATCCGCGTCAGCTCGACCGCGAGAAGAT
>JBAPZS010000085.1:0-1707 GCA_049285355.1 Candidatus Cybelea sp.
TGCAGGTCGCAGCGCGTCACGATCGCGCGCTGTCGCGAAAAGTGGACGTTCCGTCCGACCGGGCCGGAATCGAGCGTGGCAATCGCCGACAGCACTGCCGCTCGCGCACGTAACAGCGTCATGGTCTCGGCGGGATATGCGCTTCCGTCCGACTTCGCGAACGCTTCGCGTAGTAGTGGGCTGCTGCGCAAGGTCGCGGTGTCGTCAAGCTCGCGCAAGAGGCGCGAAAGTGCGACGAACTCCGAGGGCCGCGCGTTCATAGGCATCTTAATATTCTACTTCCCCCTTGTCACCCTGAGCGGAGCGTTGTCACCCTGAGCGGAGCGTTGTCACCCTGAGCGGAGTCGAAGGGCGACAAGGCACTACCGTGTCACCCTGAGCATTCTCCCTTGTCACCCTGAGCCCGTCCTTGTCACCCTGAGCGGAGTCGAAGGGCCTTGTCACCCTGAGCGGAGTCGAAGGGTGACGTTGCGACTACGCATCGAGAAACGCATCAAGCGCGGCAAGCGCCTCGGGAAGGTTCACTCGCCCATAGCCGACCCGAATGTGGCTGTCGCCGGCGTCAAAGGCGGTGCTTGGCAAGAGCAGCACGCCCGCGCGTTGCGCTGCCTCTGAACAAAACGCTTCGCTGCTGCCGCCCAGGTATCGTGGAAAGGCCGTCGTGCCGGCGCGCGGCCGCGACCATCGAAAAAGATCGGAGCGGCGGGCGAAAGATTCATCCAACACGTCGAGATTGCGCGCGGTAATCGCACGCACGCGTTCGGTAAGTCGCTCGCTATGCCGCAACGCCACTCCCGCGAGAAGCTCACTCGGCGCGCTGCTGCAGATCGTCAAGTAATCCTTGATCGTCGCCATGCGCGCGAGGAGCGATTCGTCCTGCGTTGCGACCCACCCTATTCGCAGTCCTGCGAGCCCATACGCCTTCGCCATTCCGCCGAGCGAAACGCCGCGCTCGTAGAGGTCGCAGACCGCCGGCAGTCGCTCTGCCTCGCGTTCGGTCCCCCGGTAAACCTCATCCACGAACAACCACAACCCACGTTTGCGCGCGGTATCCACCACAGCCTCGAGCTGCGCCCGCGAAAACTGATAGCCGGTCGGATTATTCGGCGTCGTCACGACGATCGCGCGCGTCTCGGGACGAACGATGCGCGCGAGCTCGTCGAGGTCGGGCGCTCCCTCGCGATCGAGATCGGACGCCCACCGCGTCACCCCCGCCCCGATACTCTCCGCGATCGAATAATGCGACTGATACGCAGGGAACTGCACGACCACGTGATCGCCCGGCGCGAGCACCGCATGCATGAAAGCAAAGATCGGCTCCTCCGACCCGCTATGAACGAGGACGCGCTCTTCACCCGTCCGCTCGTAAAGCCCGGCGATGGCACTCCGCAGCGCCGGCCCGCCCCGCGACTCGACATAGCCAAGGCTTAGCTCGGCGAGCCGTTCATCCGCCCCAGGCTCCATCGCAAGCAGCTCGCGTACCGGCAACGATTCCGGATCGCTCGAGCAGAGCAGGTGCCGCGTGACGAACTCGTAGCGCGCGAAGAATCGTTCCAGCGCGAACGGTCGCAGATTCGCAAACACTCCCATCAGGAAACAATCTATCACCCCCGGGCGTAGATGCGCCATGGAACTCCAGATCGAGGCCCTGAATAAGCGCTACGGCAGCATCCAGGCCGTTCGCGATTTTACGCTGCGGCTCGAGCC
>JBAPZS010000086.1:0-1733 GCA_049285355.1 Candidatus Cybelea sp.
CCGCATCGATCACTACCTCGGCAAGGAACCGGTGCAGGACATCATCGCGCTGCGCTTTGCGAACACGATCTTCGAGCCGATTTGGAACCGCAACTACGTGCAGAACATCCAGATCACGTCGGCAGAATCGCTCGGCGTCGAGGATCGCGGCGGGTACTACGACGGTGCCGGGGCCCTGCGCGACATGATCCAAAACCACGTCATCAACCTGCTCGCGCTGGTTGCCATGGAGGCCCCGATCAGCTCGAGCGCCGACGACATCCGCAACGAAAAGTACAAAGTGCTCTCCGCGATCCAGCCTCCGGCACACGCGGCGGTATGGTCGCTCTCCGCTCGCGGACAGTATGGTCCCGGAACGATCGACGGCAACCCCGTAAAGGGCTACCGTCAGGAACAAGACGTCGCACCGGCCTCGAATACCGAGACCTTCGCGGCGGTGAAGCTCTTCATCGAAAGCTGGCGTTGGGCCGGCGTGCCGTTCTATCTGCGCTCCGGGAAACGGCTGCCCCGCAAGGTCTCGGAGATCGCCGTTACCTTCAAGCCGATACCGCATCGATTTTACGGCGACTCCACGGACAAAATCGAGCCGAACGTCCTGGTGATAAAGATCGAGCCTGATGAAGGCATCTCGATGCGCTTCGAAGCCAAAGTTCCCGGGCCCGAAGAGCACATTCGCAGCGTCTATATGGATTTTAATTACGGCACCGGTTTCGGCGTCCAATCGCCGCCCGCGTACGAGCGGCTGATCGGCGATGCGATCGATGGCGATCAGACGCTCTTCACACGCTGGGATGCAGTCGAACGGGCGTGGGAGATCGTGACGCCGATCCTCGACGTTTGGCAGCATACGAAGGACTTTTCATTCCCGAACTATGCGGCCGGGAGTCAGGGTCCACCGAGCGCCGACGAACTCTTCGCCGACTGGCGGCGCATCTAGCGCATCGAGATGAAGCTGCAGACCGTTCTCGAGGAGCTGAGCGAACGCGCGCGCGAGCGCGGCAGCGAGGCCAGTGCTGCCACGATGACGCTCGTCGTCTTCTTCGAGGATGCGACGATCGGCGCGCTCGCTCGCGACCGCATCCGGACGCTGGCGGCAAAGCATCCGTCGCGCGTCATCCTGCTTGACGGAACGCAGGATGAGACGATGCAGCGCGTGGAGCGCAACGACTGGATCGAGCTGGGTGTGGAGAACAGCGGCGCAGAGGTCTTACAGTCGGCGGCAAACGCGTTGCGTCTGCCGGAGGCGCCGGTCGTGCTGCTGTGGATCGCGCCGGGAATCGGCGACGACGAGCGCTTCGTCGCGCTATCGCACGGAGCACGTACGGTCGTGTACAACAGCTCACTCGTTGACGTCGGACATCGAGCGCTCGAGGAGCTGATCGAATACGTCGAACGGCATCCCGATCTCCCGATCGCCGATATCGCCTACCTGCGTCTGGGTCCCTGGCAAGAGAGCGTTGCGATTCTCTTCGATGGTGAGGAGGCCGCAGAGCTGCTCGACCTCGCCCGCGTCGAAATAACCTGTGGCTCCGAACCCGAATCGTTGTATCTGCTCGGGTGGCTTGCGAGCCGCTTGGGTTGGAAGCCCCGATCGGCCGACTCGTTTGCCGCACCCTCCGGCCGGAGCGTTCGCTTCGCGCTGCGGCGCGAAGGCGAGCCTCGACGCATTTTGCGCGTCGCGTTGCGCTCGGCCCGTTCGACGTTCGTGGCCGAAATGAACGAAAGCGGTGAGA
>JBAPZS010000087.1:0-6478 GCA_049285355.1 Candidatus Cybelea sp.
ACCTGGGGCATTACGAACGTGTCCATAATGCGTTCTTCACTTTCTTGAGCCCGTGACGGAATCCGCTGTTATCCATTGAAAGCCGGTATTTTCATGTGAAAGCCGGTATTTTCATGGAAGAGTCACTTCCCCGGGAGGCCTACTGGGACGAGGCTTTCTACGCCCGCGAGCAGCGAGCGATCTTCTGGGACCAATGGTTCTACGTCGGTCGCGGGGAGGCGCTGGAGAACCTTGGCGCCTATCGGGTCGTCGACGTCGCCGGCGAGAGCGTGATCGTCATCCGCGCCGCCGATGGCCTATACGGACACCTCAACTTCTGCCGCCACCGCGGCAGCCGGCTGCTCTCGGGTGAGGGCACCGTGCGCGGCGCGATTCGTTGCCCGTATCATAGTTGGGCGTACGCGCTCGACGGCAGGCTCGTCGCCTCTCCATTCGTCCCCGCCGAGGAGGTACCGTGCGATGCTCGCCGGCTGCATCGCGTCGCCGTCGCCCAGTGGGCCGGCTTCGTCTTCGTGCGCGTGGACGCGCGGGATGGTGACGCGCAGAAGTCGTTGCCGGCGGCGCTGCGGGCGATACCGCAGCGCCTAGCACGCTATCCGCTTGCCGAGCTGAAATCGGCTCGTTCGATTCGCTACGACGTCCGCGCGAACTGGAAGGTACTGCTCGAAAACTACAACGAGTGCTATCACTGCGCCGGGGTTCATCCGGAGCTTTGCCGCGTGGTTCCGGCCTTTAAGCAGCACGGTGGCGCCGAGCTCGATTGGGAGCGCGGTATCCCGCACCGGGACGGCGCTTGGACGTTTACGGAAAAAGGCACCAGCGACCGGCAACCATTTGCCGGCCTCAGCGACGACGAGCGCGTCCGCCACAAGGGCGAGCTTATCTATCCAAACCTTATGCTGAGTTTAGCCGCAGAGCACGTCGCCGCGTTCGCGCTCTTTCCTCACGAAGCGTCGCGGACGACCGTTATTTGCGACTTTCTCTTCCACCCCGACGAGATGCGCAAGCCGGGCTTCGATCCCAGCGACGCCGTTGATTTCTGGGACCTCGTCAATCGTCAAGACTGGACGGTCTGCGAGAACCTGCAAGCTGGGATGAGCTCGCAGGCGTTCCGCTACGGCTACTATGCGCCGATGGAGGATGCGTCGCTCGACATCCGCCGCTACGTTGCATCGTCCTTCGACGGAGCCTGTGCTGATGGACTTTCGGATGACTCGTGAGTTCGACGTTATCGTCTTGGGCCTCGGCGGCATCGGAAGTGCTGCGGCGTACTGGTCGGCGAAACGCGGCGCGCGCGTCCTAGGGCTCGAGCAGTTCGAGGCCGATCACGTTCGCGGCAGCTCGCACGACCATTCGCGCATCATTCGGTACTCGTATTTCTCCCCCGCCTACGTCCGGCTCGCCAAGCATGCGTACACCGCGTGGGAATCGCTGGAGCGCGATGCCGGCGAGCAACTCGTCTTCAAGACCGGCGGGCTCGACATCCGGCCCCGCGACGGCGCGATTCCTTTGGAACCATATGCCGAGGCGATGCGCTCCTGCGGCGTTCCGTTCGAAACGCTCGAGGCCGAGGAGATCAAAAAGCGGTGGCCGGCGTGGCAGATCGACGACTCGGTTCATGGGCTCTTCCAGCCCGATGGCGGCATCGTGGCGGCGCAGCGTGCCACCGCGGCTCATCAGCGCATGGCGCGAGAGTTCGGCGCGACCTTACGCGACCACACCGAGGTGACCGCGATCCGCGCCTCGGACGGTACGGTCGATGTGGAGGCGGGCGGCCAACGGTATCGCGCCGCAAGCCTCATCGTTGCCGCGGGCGCGTGGAGCGCCCGCGCGCTCGCGCAATTCGGAGTGCGGATTCCGCTGGAGGTTACTAAAGAGCAGGTAATCTACTTCGATGCGCTCGATCTCGCGAGCTTCGCCTTCGGCGCGTTTCCGATCTGGATCTGGATGGACGACCCCGCCTACTATGGGTTCCCGGTCTTTGGGATCGAGAGAGCAGTGAAGATCACCCAGGATGCCGGAGGCAAACCGGTCCATGCCGATACGCGTGGGTTTGAAGAGGATCCCGAGATTACCGCGCGCGTCGTGGCCTTTCTAGAAAAGTATCTGCCGGGCGCGCTCGGTCCGCTTCATCTCGTCAAGACCTGTCTGTACACGCTCCCGCCGGACCGTGATTTCGTAATCGATATGCTGCCCGAGCATCCCAACGTCAGCCTCGCCATTGGAGCCGGGCACGCTTTTAAGTTCGCTTGCGTTATCGGCCGGATTCTAAGCGATTTTGCGCGCACCGGCGCGGCGCAAGACTCGGTCGATCTAAGCTCGTTTAAAATCACGCGCGCGATCCTTCAGATGGAAAACCCGCCGAAGACATATATGGTTTAGCGCCAGATTCGCCCGATCTCGGGTGCACGGCAGGCGTTGGCGGTGCACGCGACGCCGAGAATTGTTTCGATGGTGCGCAGCACCGAATAGTGCGTAATGCTCGTAGCATATAACCCCGGCTTGACCATCGGCCCGATCAACAGCGTCGGTATCCGATTCGTGCCGTCAGCGTCGGGTTCGGCCTCATCCCACGTGAGGATCAAGAGTCCGTCGTGGTCGTGGTCGTAGGCGAGGATGGGCGGCAGATGGACCTTCAGCCACGCGTCGCCGGTATGCGTGCTGCAGTCGTGCATGTCGTTGCAAAGGTTCGGCACGACGATCGCAAGCGCAGGCGGGTTCTTTTGGAAGTCCCTAAAGACGCGGTTTGCCCCGGCGGGGACGTTGCTGAAGTTGACCCAGGGATTGTGTTTTCGCGCGTACTCACCGGAGAAGCAGCCCGCGTAGCCGTCGTACGGCATGGACTCCGAATAACCGCCGAAACTTTCGCCGGCTGCGATCAGCTCCTCGCCGACGTTTGCGGCGCTCAAGCGATGCGGGCAGCTATCGTCGCGCACGTTCTGAGTCGACCCCGAGAACAGGGCGAGATAGTTCGGCTGACTCGGATGTCCGATCGCGTGGCTAGCGGTCATCGACGCCGCTTGGGGGAGCAGGACGTTGTTGACGTAGGGCGCATCGGGGCTGCCGATTATCCGACCGTCATCCCGGTTCTCCATGATCATCAGCACGATGTTGGAGGCCGAAGGTGCGTCCTGACCGGCTTGCGCGATGCTGCAAGCGCCGAGGAGTGCCGAGGCGGCGACGGCAAAGAAAGCTCTCATGCGCGGCTCTTATTCGAGCACTTTGCGGCGGCCTTGCGCGTAAATCGCGCATCCGCCGGCGAGCATGAGCGCGGTTAGACCGATCACTTTGCCGACGGCGAGCGTTTTGTTGGGATCGTCCGCCGCAGGAAATCCCGCGAAGATCATCGCCACGACGGTCGTGGTAAGCCCGATGAGCGCGGCGGCGCACACGGTGACCGAGCCACCCGGGACGGCGACCGCGGAGGGAGAGTTCGCCGCGCCGTGGAGCTTGAGTGCCGACGCGAAGAGAAAGATGAACGGCACCATCGTGATGACGACGGTGGAGCTGACGAGCACGTCGTACGCACCGCCTACGCTCGTTCCGCCTTGGCCCAGCAAGATGAAAACAGCGGCGATCGAAGCTTGCGTGACGAGCGCCGCGACGGGCGAGCCCCAACGCGGGTGCATGCGTCCGAAGACCGGCGGAAGATAACGGTCGATGCCGGCCACGAACGGGATTCGCGCGACGGCGCCGAGCCACGCACCGGTGCTCCCGATGCAGCTAACCGCGACGAGCAGAGCGGCCAGCGGCGTCAGCGCATCCCACCGGAACCGCGTCGCGATGCGCGAGATCGCATCCATGACCCCGGACGAAGGATTGATGTCGTGCGGAGCGGCGGCAACCAACAGGCTTAGCGTCCCCGCGATATAGATGATGGCGATCGCCGGCGCTGCGATCGCGAGCGCGACCGGAATCGTTCGGCGAGGCCGCTCCACCTCGCCGCCCATGAGCGCGATGGCTTCGGGTCCGGTCCAAGCAAAGGCGATTACCGACCAAAAGATGAGGTCTTTTAGCGCAAGACCCGGCCGCAGCGTGACGGGGCTAAAGTGGGTTGCCGGTCCAAATCGCCACCAAGTGAGCGCGCCGAGCAAGACGAGCAGAAGCGTCACGCTCCAACGCGCGGCGCCGCCGACATTGATCAGCCACTTTCCCACCTGCAGGCCATAGACGTTCACGACGGTGGCAAGGGCTAAGCCACCCAGCGCGACTGCGATGAAGTACGCGGGCGAACCGGCGAGCGCGCGCCCGGGCGCTCCGGCGATGAAAAGCGCGTTTCCGGCCGCGAAGTAGAGTAGTGCGGGAAAGTACGGAAGATTGCTGGCCCAATAGGTCCAGCCGGTCATGAATCCCGCGAAGGGCCCGAAAGCGCGCTTGCTCCAGACGTAGAGGCCGCCCTCATCGGGATAGTGCGAGGAAAGAAAGACGACGCTGATCGAGAGCGGTACGAACATCGCGAAGCAGCCGATGATCCAAACGGTGAGCGAACTCGCTCCGGCGGCGGCTGCGGCCGCGACCCACTGTAAGTTCGAGCCGGCGACGACGAAGAAAAGCACCGCGTCGCGTAGGCCCAGCGAGCGCCTAAGCTGCATGGGCCAGCGAAGTTCAACAATTGAACGCGCGTCGCCCACCGGAACAACGTGCTTCCGGCGGGCGACGCGCTAGAGAGTTACGGGCGTCCCCAGTGACCCCCGCGCCAGTACCATCCGCCCGGTGCGTGAGACCAGTATCCCCTGTGCCAAACCGCGCCGGTATACGGCCGGTACCCGTAATATCCGGCAGCCCAGGCGTAGCGGTAACCGTTCCACCGCCAGTATCCGGGTATCCAGTAATAGTTTGGACCCGGCGCAACGGGCACCGTCTCGACGATCGGCGCCGGTGGACCGACTTGAATGTAAGCGCCGCCGTAGACCTGAGCGGGCGCTGGGAGTGCCGCTGCTGCGCTTCCTGCGAGGAAGACGCAGGCGAGTAGAACGTTGCGAAGTTTCGTCATGCTTTATGCTTACCACCATTGCGATGGCCGCTCTAACGGTGAACGATTAGAGCCTTATTCAAAAACGATGAAATCGCAATCGCGCAGCAGCTGTTGCGCTTGCGCCCACAGCAGGCCGGCGCGATCGACGAACTCATCGCGCTCGGCGCGCAGTCGACGTTCGGTCTGCGCCATGCCCGGCGGAAGGATGGCGAGAAGCACATCGCGATCGTGCGCCTCGCCGAGGGCGCCCTGCATCAATGCGAGGCCCTTTGCGGGCGATTCGAGCGTCGGCTCGATATCCGCAAAGCGCTCCAAAGCGTAGCGCAGCCGCTTACAAGCGATGCGAAAGTCGTGCAGTCCCTGCCGGTCGCGCTGCTCCAAACCGGCCGCTAACCGGCGCACCTCGCGCAACCGCGTCTGTACGACGCGCCGGGCGAGTGCGGCGGCGTCGGTGACGCCGCTGAGGTCGACTCGCTCCGGCTTCATAGCGGTGTTTTAACCGTCAAATCGCGTTCGCGCCAGCCGCCTGTGCGCTTGCCGCGTCGCGTTCTCTGCG
The DNA here is from genome assembly GCA_049285355.1 of Candidatus Cybelea sp. GTDB lineage: Bacteria > Vulcanimicrobiota > Vulcanimicrobiia > Vulcanimicrobiales > Vulcanimicrobiaceae > Cybelea. The sequence goes on from JBAPZS010000087.1 coordinate 5,532, forward strand.
CGGGCAGCGAGTTCGTCGAAGAGCGGCGCGGCCGTTTGCCGTTCGCCCGGATCGGCAGTCTGCTCGAGGAGTTGCAGGATGATGGCGGCATCCCGCGCGGCATCGGTCATTGCCGCGGCGCGCTTGACGCGACGCAACAGCTTTTCGTCGGGCGCTACCTCGGCGACGTCCTCGAGCAGCGAGCGGAAGCGCCGCCCGCTGGTTCGGACCTCATGCAGCGTCTTCTCCGTAGGCTTCGCGACAAAACGGCGCCGCGCACGCTCGAACGCACGCCGTTCGCTCGCGATGGTCTTCTTCAGCCACTTCACTCCAACCGGGCGCCCACTGCGCGGCGGTGTTCGACGGAAGTATTTCCGCCGACCTTCGCGAAGGAAACTATCCGACGTGAGATCGCCGCGCCTACCCGTCCTCGTCGCGCTCCTGGCAATCGTCGCTGCCGGCACGTGGTACTATCTCACTCAGCGCGCGTCGCGCGGGCCCGAAACGCTCGCCGTTTACTATACCAAGCTCGACGGGACGAGCTTAGGCGAGATGCGCGTCTCGCTGCGCCCGCGTCAGGCCGACGAAAGTGCCGCGGAGCATCTTCACAACACGGTGCTGTATGCGGCGGTGCAAGCGGTCGCCGGACCGCCGAACGACGTGCAGGCAGTTCGATTTCCGCCGGGGACTCGAATCCGCAGCGTAAGCGTTGACGGTTCGACCGCGACGATCGACGTTTCGAAAGATGTCGCGCAGCAAGCCGGCGGCAGTTTTGGAGAGAATGGGGAGTTCAAAGCGCTCGTGTACACGATAACGGGAGTTACGGGCGTCGACGCGGTGCAAATACTCGTCGAAGGAAACCGGCTCGAGTCGCTGCCGGGAGGACACCTTGAACTGGATCAACCGCTTGCGCGCTCCGACTGGTAGACTTTTGGCGTCGCTCACGCTGGCGCTGGCATCGGCAACGA
>JBAPZS010000088.1:0-3740 GCA_049285355.1 Candidatus Cybelea sp.
ACCGCGATGCGGTCCGGCGAGCCGTTACCGGTCGCGCTCAAAACCGCGACGTAGGCGAGCGTCTCAGGCGGCGCCTTTGCGGCATCTTTCGCGGATGCATAAAAGGTGGGGTCGGGCTTGAGCAACATGGTCATCGCCCTTTCTGCTCGCTGCGAGCGCACGCTGCTGACCGGGAAGGTGCGATTTGCTGCGGCGTCACCCTGAGCCTGTCGGTGTCAGCAAGGCGATCAGCCCGGTGAGGATCAGCGCCCCTGCCCAGACGACATCCAAGTTCACCCACCCGGTGCGCAAGAAGCGCACGCCGACCTTTATATAGACGAGCAGCGCCACCGCGGTCGTCGTGAGCAGATAACCAAGCGTGTGAACGCCGACCATGAGCCAGCCGGTAATCCACGCGCCCTGGACCGCGGCAGCGGAGGGCATCGGCATCGCCATCGCACCCCCCGCACTCGCTCGGCCTGCCACGACGAACGGGAGCAGCATCAAACCCGCCCCGTGCGCGCTCGACATGAGGAATCCCCAGAGCGTGAGCCCCCAAAAACCCACCCGCATCCCGACCCAGCGAATGTGCCGCGCGCGCATCAGCCGGTAGATGCCGAACGCAATTAAAATGCCGCCGGCCGCGAAATGCACCGCCGCGCGCGGCAAGGCAACGATTGCAAACGTCGCGACCAGCACGATGATCGCGACCGAAAGGAGGTGCCCTAGCGTCAGCGGCACAATCGCGCGCAGCACCGCGATCGTGCGCTTCTCTTGAAATCCCAGCGCGACGGCGAAAAGCCAGCCCATCCCCGGGTTGAGGCCGTGATAACAGCCAAGAAAAAAGAGCGCGAGCCAAACGTAGCGATCGCTCACGCTCTACCCATTCGACGAGATACTGGAACGGTCGTAGACCAGTCCGCGAAGCGATCTAGACGGCGAACTCCTTATCCAACACGAAAACCCTCACCGTGTCGCGCAGGAGCCCGTCGCCCTCCATCGCTGCGGCGGTCTCGGGCGATGCGATCTGCGACGTGAATCTCGCCAAATCGTTGGTCTCAAAGCAGGTAGCGATGTAGCCGTCTTCGCCGATCCCGTAACTTACCGGCTTGGAGATTCCGTACGACGTCCGGAAGAAATCGGCGTGGGTGCGGAAGCCCTCTTCCCACTTTGCCTGGTCTTTGCACTTCGCGATCACGAGGATCTTTGCCACTGCTCAATCTCCTTCGATTTGGCTAGCAGTTGTTATTGGTTTGCTTGTCCTTGCCGACTATGACCAGCGCATCCTCGTGGGAACGCAAACATCGCGTGCCTAGGCTGCCCTTCCGCCCGGCTACGGCGACATGTTGTCCATGCTGTGATGTGCATCGACGGCCCAAATTGCGGCATCCGTCTTTTCATTCGGCCAGACGTGGACCATCCAGCCGAAGACGCGCGGGATGAACGTGCCGCCGGCGGCGTCGCAGGCATCCTTCGTGTGAATCGAGCCGGCGAACCCGAAGCGCGCGCTGGGCCCGAAGTGATCGGAGAGCGGCGTGCCCGGCGGCGCCTTGCAGAAATCGACGTGTCGATGCCACGTACCAAAGCTTAGCGGCACGCGCGCATCGAGCGCGTCGCGATCCGCGTCATTTGAAGCGGTGTACATCACGCCGACGATCTGCAGCGAGTTGCCGTCACGCTTGAAGATCAGCGACGTTGGGTGCAGCGGATCGAAGTGCCCGAGCCAGGCCTCTCTCGCGTAGTCGCGGCTCGTGTAGTGTTCGATCGGCAGCGGGATGTTGGGAAGAAACTTCGTGAAGCCCGCCTTCTCGGCGGCCTCAACCGTCGGATACTCGGCCATTACCGCACGCGCGGCCGCCACGATCGCGTCGGCGCGGGCCCGGTCGCCGGGACGCTCCGGCGCGTGGAGCGTCATCTCCATGTGACCCTGGCGCATCGTAGGGACGTCGGGCGCCAGCCCCAGCACGGCGATCAACGCGCTTGCGGCGAGCGCGGCTAAGCCAACCCGCTTCATGGACCGAGTCTACCAAAGGCCGCCCGGGGGACGCCTGGGAGTGTCATTAAGCTCTGCCGTAAAACGCTCAAGTATCGAGTGGGCTTCTTCGAGCCGCCGGATCCGCGGCTGATCGAAAGCGCGGATCCCGCTCCCGTCATCGTCGTCGTGCGGACCGTAAAACGCCACGCCACGGCGTTGGGCCTCGTGTGCCTTGCGGTGACGGCCGGCTATGTCGCCGATGTCGCGCTTGGGCTGCATGCGGCGGCGCCGGCACGCGGTACGGTCACCGTTTCGCAACTGCTCGCCCCCGTTACGATCGTTCGCGACCGGCGCGACATTCCGCACATCCGCGCGCACGACGACCACGACCTCTACTTTGCGCAAGGCTACGTCGAAGGTTCGGATCGGCTCTTCCAACTCGACCTGACGCGCCGGTATGCCTACGGCACGCTCGCCGAAGTGCTCGGACCCAAAGCGTTCGCCCTCGACAAGGCGCAGCGCGCGGCCGATATCAACGGCATCGCCGCGCGGCAACTTCGCGCGATGGCGCCGCACGATCGCGCCGCGGTCGTCGCCTTTAGCGAGGGCGTGAACGCGGCGGCGCGGTCGCAGCCGCTCCCCGTCGAGTCTCGCATGCTGCTCTACACGCCGGCGCCGTGGACGCCGAAGGATTCGCTCGCCGTCTCCATCGTTGCCTCGCTCGAACTGGCCGACTCCTGGCACGACGTCTTCGCACGCGATGCCGTCTGGCGCGCGCACGGTGCGCGTGAATACGCGGCGCGCCTGCCGCTCTCGGACGCGCGCTACGACGTCACGGTCAGCGGACAGCACGACGCTGGTACCGCACGAACGGCGCCAGTGCGGCCGCGGCGCGCGCTCGGCAGCAACGCTTGGGCGACCGGCGCGGTGCATGCGCTCGACGGCCACGCACTCATCGCCAACGACCCGCACCTCGACGTGACGATTCCCGGCATTTGGTACCTCGTCGACCTGCAGTCGTCGGACGTGCACGTCGCCGGTGCGACGATCCCCGGCCTGCCCGGCGTCGTGCTCGGCCACAACGAACGGCTCGCGTGGGCGACGACCAACGCCGCAATGGCCACGACGAGTGTTTTCGAGGCCGGGCACCTCCAACGAAGCGCGTGGGTGACGGAACGTTTTCACATCCGCTTCGCGCGCGACGTAAACGTTGCGTACTACCGCACGTTGCGCGAGTTCTCGGTGCCCGATGAGAACGATCCGTCGCGCGTTGCGCTCGTGCGCTGGCCGGGTTACGCGCAGATACGTTCGACGATCGCTACTGCGCTCGCCCTCGACGGTGCCGGCAACGTAAGCGACGCGCTAAGAATTCTCGCGCAGTATCGCGGCTCGCCGCAGAACTTCATTCTTGCGGATCGTGGCGGAACGGTTGCGTACCACGTCGCGGGGCTGATTCCCGACGATCCGGCCTGGGGGCGCTACGTGCATCGCGCGCGCGAGTTACGCAACGTTTACTCGCCGATCCCGTTCGGGCAACTGCCGCAAACGCCGCCGAGCCGCACTGCGGTGCTGCTCTCGGCCAACAACAAAGCGTACGCGCCGGGTTACGCCTACCGCTTGTCGGCGCAGTTCGAGCCGCCGTACCGCGCCTATCGCATCGCGCAACTGCTGCACGCGCGCTCGCGCTACGACCCTGCGTACTTCGCGCAGATGCAGCTCGACACGCTCTCGCCGGTCGATCTCGCGATCGCGCACGACGTGGTCGGCTTTGCCCGCGCGCATCCCG